>DASYBA010000758.1:0-1912 GCA_036501005.1 Candidatus Xenobia bacterium
CGCTCGATATCGGACATCCTCAGGTTGTGGCTCACCAGGAAGATGGCCATGTCGCCCACGACCTTGCTCGACGGCGTCACCTTGACGATGTCACCAAAGGCCATGTTGACGTCGGCGTAGGTCTGCCCGATTTCGGCCCAGCGAGCCCCCAACCCCATGGCCTCGGCCTGCTCGCGCAAGTTGGTGTACTGTCCACCCGGCATCTCGTGGATGTAGACTTCCGCCGTGCCGGCCGGCGGTGCGCTATCGAACGGTCGATACCACGTCCTGACCGTTTCCCAGTAGTCGGCGCACACGTTCAGAGCTTCAAAATCCAGCTCCGGGTCCCGCTCGGTGTGCGCCAGGGCGGCGACGATGGAGTTCAGGTTCGGCTGGCTGGTGGTCCCGCTCATGGAGGCCATGGCGCCGTCGGCGACGTCCACCCCCGCATCGCACGCTTTCAACACGGACGCGGCATTGATGCCGCTGGTGTCGTGGGTGTGGAAGTGTATCGGAAGACCGATCTCCTGCTTCAAGGTCTGCACCAGCTTGAACGCCGCATAGGGCCGCAACAGCCCCGCCATGTCCTTGATGCCCAGCACGTGTGCGCCCATGCGCTCCAGTTCACGGGCCATCCGCACATAATAGCTCAACGGATACTTGTCCCGTTTCGGATCCAGGATGTCGCCGGTATAACAGATAGCCGCTTCACAAATCTTGCCGCTCTCTCGCACCGCCTCCATGGGAATGCGCATGTTGGGCAGCCAGTTCAGCGAGTCGAAAATGCGGAAGATGTCGATGCCTTGCTGGGCAGACTCGTAGATGAACTCCCGCACTACGTTGTCGGGATAGGCGGTGTATCCGACCGCATTGGACGCCCGCAACAGCATCTGGAAGCAGATGTTGGGAATCGCCTTGCGCAATTGCGACAGCCGCATCCACGGATCTTCGTTGAGAAAGCGGAGGGCCACGTCGAAAGTGGCCCCGCCCCACATCTCCAGGCTGTACAGACGGTGCAGACGGTGCGCCACGAAATTGGCAATCTTCAGCATGTCGATGGTTCGAACCCGAGTCGCCATCAGCGATTGATGCGCATCCCGGAACGTCGTATCGGTCAACAGAAGCCGAGGCTGCTGTTCAGTCCAGCGGGCAAACCCGTCTGCTCCTAGCTGCTCCAGCAACTGCCGGGTCCCGGCGGGCGGCGCCGCCGGGTCGTGGGGCGGCACCGGCGCGGGTCGAATCGCAGCCGGCCGAGGCTTCTTGGCGACCTCGGGGTTGCCGTTGACGATGACTTCGGCCAGGTAGGACAGGAGCCGAGTGGCTCGATCCTTGCGCGGCGTGAACCGGAACAGGGCCGGATACTCGTCAAGAAACCCGGTCGTCACCTGCCCCTTGATGAACTTGGCGTGGTTGACCACGTTCTCCAGAAACTGGATGTTCGTCTTGACCCCGCGGATGCGAAACTCTCGGAGGGCCCGATCCATGCGCTGACAGGCCTGCTCGAAATTCGGGCCCCACGACGTCACCTTGACCAGGAGCGAGTCGTAATACGGGGTGATCACGGCCCCGCCGTAGGCCGACGCCCCGTCCAGCCGCAGGCCGAAACCCGCCGGAGACCGATACGTATGGATGCGGCCATAGTCAGGCACAAAGCTGTTGGTGGGGTCTTCGGTGGTGACCCGACACTGGAGCGCATAGCCATGGCGGGGAATGTCGCTCTGTTGAGGCAGTCCCATGACGGCGTCGTGCAAGGCGTGCCCTTCGGCGATCTGGATCTGGCTTCGCACGATGTCGATACCGGTGATCATCTCGGTCACCGTATGCTCGACCTGGACGCGCGGATTCACTTCGATAAAGTACCACTGTCCGGTTTCGACGTCGACGAGGAATTCCACCGTTCCCGCATTGTAATACCCGGCTTCTCGGGCGATGG
>DASYBA010000759.1:0-13981 GCA_036501005.1 Candidatus Xenobia bacterium
TGACGGTTTCTGGACCGTGCGGCCCCGGGGCGCGGACGGTAATCTTCAACTTGTCGCCCAGCGGGCACTGGGCAATGGGCGATGAGTACTCCAGCCACCCCTTCGAATCCGAGGTCGCCTGCCCGTTGCCCACGCCGAGCACCTTTTCCTTGCCGTCATAGTCGGTGAAGAAGAAGGAATATACGGTGTTCGGCGTCATCGAGCTGGCGTGCAGCCGCACGTTGGTGTGGCGAACGGGGTGGTCGCACTCCAGGGTGCAGTGGCCGACGCGGGCCAGGCCGGATTTGCTGGCCAGGCTGCCCGCCCAGGTCGGCGTCTTGTCCTGGTAGCTTTCAGAAGCGCACACAGAGCCCCGTAACGCTCCCATCAGCAAGGCAGCGGCAAAGACGCTGAGTAAAACGGTGCGCAAGGACGGGTCGCCTCCTGACATGGGCTTGGTCCTCAGCCTGTTCTGTGAGGGCTTTGAAGCTCCTTCACGGTCCGATGTTGGGATTCGCCAGGGACTGCACGTGAGACCAGTTCACCACGTGCCCGTGTTGACGGACTCGCAAGACGACCGACGTGGCCTTGTCGATATTCCACGTGATGCCGTTGGAAAAGCTGAGCTTCCAACTATCCTGGTCGCCCACCATCTCGCTGCCGTCCTGCCGGGCCGTCGTGTGCTGCACGGCGGCGAAGGCGGCATCCAGGGGAGGTTTCAAGGGGGGCAGGCCATGCAGGCTCGACGCCGAGACCCGAGAGGTCTTGCCGTCGCGACTGACCGTGACGCCATCGTTGCCCTTGCGCACGTAGACCGTCCCGCGCTGCGGACCCGAGGTGACCTCCAGGCGCACCGTATCCGGCCGAGCGGCGCGCCAATGGTAGTGTTCGGCCGGGTGGCTGTCCTCCTCATCCAGCTCGTAGGCCTGCATGGCCAGAAAGGTCTCGCGGGCCTGCTCGAAGTGAAAAGCGCTGCCCTGGTCGTCAAACTGCACTTCGGCCGAGGCCGAGGCGGAAGGCTGGCTGGAAGTGGTGGGCGTTGAAGCCGTGACGGTGGTCGTCCCCGTGGGGCCCGTCGAGGCGGGCGTGTCCGGATCCGAGGTCGCGCCGCCGTGCCGGAGAACACCGTAGGTGAGGGCCCCGACGGCCGCTATCCCAATCAAACCGGGCACCAGCCAGCCTCGGGTGCGCACCGGGGCAGCCGCGGGCGGCGGCGCCGACAGCTTGCCGGAACCGGAACCTGCCAGCTTGCCGGAAGTGGACTCGGGCACGGGAATTTTGCGGGCGGTCTTGACGGCCAGGGTATTGCGCTTGGACGTCGGCAGCCTCTCGGTCTTGGACGGGCCGAAGTCCAACTGGGGCGTGGAATCGGATGGATCGCCGGACAGCAGGTGGGTGGGCGCGTCGCCCGGTCGGCCTCGGGTGTCGACCTTGAAGAACTGGCCGGCCTGCACGTCGGGAGGATGCAGCACCTCCAACTGCTGGCGCACCTCTTCCGCCGTCTGCGGACGGTCCTGGGCGTTCAGCCGCATGCACCGATGGATGAGCTCGCAGAACTGCGGCCGCAGGTCCGGTCGGAGCTCGGTCAGGGGGCGAAGCGCCGCCACGCCCGCCGCGATTTCGACCGACTGGGGCGGGCGGGTGCGGGTCAAAAGGGCATAGAGCGTGGCCCCCAACGAGTACAGGTCGCTGCGCTCGTCGGTGGTGCGGTTGTACTGTTCGGGAGCGCTATAGCCGGGTGAACCGGCGCGCTTGGCAAACGTGTTGGTCTGCGACGACGGGTTGCCCTGCTTGGCGATGCCGAAGTCGATCAATTTGAGGTCGCCGTGGCGATCCAGGATGATGTTCTGCGGCTTCATGTCGCGGAAGATGATGGGCGGTTTCTGGCCATGCAGATACTGCAGAACGTCGCACAAAGAGATGCCCCAGCGCAGCACTCGAGCCTCGGAGTGCTCCTCGCCAGACTCCATGGTGGCCGCCAGGGTGCGGCCCGAGACGTACTCCATCACGAGGTACGGAAAGCCGTCGAGCTCGATGTAGTCGTAGACGGCCGGCAGCCGCGGGTGTTTCAAGACCTGCAAAAGCTGGGCCTCGTGCTTGAGTTGCCGCAGGGCGACTGCATCGGGTGCAGTCTCTCCCAGGCTCTGCATGTACAACTGCTTGATGGCTACCGGCCGGCCGAGGAGAACGTGAGTCGCCAGGTACACCGTACCCATGCCACCATGCCCCAGAATCCCCTCTATGCGGTAGCGATCGAACAGTAAACTGCCTACGCTCAGCATGAGGTCCTGTTTCGTTGTGGGCACGGCCGCGCCCTCCGTGCCGGGCAGGGTAAAGCCAGGATTTGTGGAATGTCAGAAAGCACCGGCAAAGTCGGTGACCGTCAGCGGAGTTCTATGAGCGGCTTATCCCACCCCGGGCTCCCCGTCTTGCGCAACATACCTGTGTGGATCAAGTTGGTTGTGGCCGGCGCGGTGCTCATCCTACCCACCCTGTCCAGCTTGACTTGGCTGCAGGAGAGCCAAAGACGAGATGCCCAGGACGTCAACTCCGGGGTCGGATCGACCAAGCTGGTGGTGGCCTGTGACAAGACGTTGCGCGACCTCCAGGTGCTGCGGGTCACCACCGTTTCACTGGCGTCGGGCGACAACCGAGTCGCCAACCAGTTCGGCCAGGCGGAGGCCAACACGGTCCTGGCTGACCTGGATACCGTCAATAAAGCGCAGCCCGTTGAAGGGTGGGAGGCGATGGCCGACCTCATCAAAGCCATCATCAATGCCTCCCCGCACATGCACGCGCAAGAAAGCGTGACCCGCTACGCGGACGCCACCGAAAAGCTGGAAGAGTACCTGGAGAAACTGCTGGAGCAGACGCCCGGAACCCACCCTGACGCGGGCACCCTGGGGTGTGTCCATCTGGGCGTGCTGTGCCAGAACCTCATGCGCCATTACGGCGTCGCCGCCGAGCTCATCGCGAGTCGCGGCGCCCTCCGTCAGAGTCTCAATGCCGACGATCAAGCGGAGGTCATCCGGCTGTCCGCCCTCATCGACAACGACGCCAGCGAAATCGACGTGGCGTACCGCAAGCTCATCGATACCCATCCCAACTTGAAGGCAACCCTGCAGGATGGCGCCGATGCGTGCCGTTCCTCCTCCACCGCGTTCCTGCAATACGTGCAAGGCGGGGTTCTCGCCAACGGCGGCGACCTGCCCACGTCCGTCCACACGCATCTGTTGAGCGCCCTGGAGGGTAACGGCAAGTTTCTGACGGCGCTGATGGAGGCCGCCGCCCAGCAGAGCGAGGCCCGCCACCAGCAGGTGGCCCACACCCTCATCCATCAGCAGGAGGTGCTCGCCATCCTCCTCGGGGTGGGTGGGTTGGTGGCCTTGCTGGTCTTGTGGGACCTGGCGGCCCCCCTCCACGAGCTGAAGCGGGTGGCACAGGCACTCTCCGGGTGGGATTTCTCGGTCGAAGTGCCCCCCATGCAACGCAACGACGAGATCGGCCAGATTCATGCGGCGTTGCAATCTTTGTCCGACATCGGGCGCGACTTCATCCGCAGCCTGCAGGAGAACGCCGGGCCGCTGGCCGAGGCCAGCGCACAACTCATCCGGGGCCTGCGCGAGCAATCGACCGTGCCCCAGTTGACGGGCGGCCCACTGGCCGATGCCACCGCTTCCCTCGATCGCATTCGGCGGTCCGCCCAGACGGTCACGCAGGGCCTGGAGGCGGTCGGCCAGAGTCTGCAGCAGGCCGTCCAACTGGCCATCGCCAGCCGCCAGTCGGCCGACACCTCGCAGCAGGACTGCCAGCACTTCACCGACCAGGTCGAAGCCGTGACGCCGGATGCGCTGCGGCTCAACGAGTCCATCCAGAAGCTGACCGGGCTGATCAACGTGTTGCGGGAGAGTGCCGACAGCTCGACCCAGCAGTTGGGCGAAGTCAGTTCGAAGCTGAGCTGGCTGATCATCGAGAGCAAAGCGCGCCCCCACGACCAGACCGGTCCCGCCCTGGCAGCCGCCGAGCAGGCGGTGCGGAGCTTCACCGACCAATCTTCCACGGTCGTTCGTCAGATGCGCGATCTGGTGACGGACATGCAGCATGCCGCCAACGAAACCGCCAAGGCGACGTTGGAAGCCGGGCGGCGAGCCCGGGCCGGCCTGCAGGGCACGTCGGAGACCGCCGCGGCTGCCCGCAAGCTGGCCAACACCTTGACAACCACGTCACACGTGGCAGTCCAGACCGCACAGGCCCTGCCGGAGCTCATGGCCGAGGTCGATCGCCTCTCGACAGCCTTCTGGGGCATTCGGAGCGACGGCTCCGCCATGACCCAGGTCCAGCAGACCGCCCAGACGCAGGCTCAAAAGGTGGCCCAGTTGACCCAGGCCCTGCAGGGCATCATCGAACCCGGCCGGGGCCCCGAATGAAGACACTCCTCCTGGGGCTGGCGCTGCTGTTGCTGACGGGCCGTGCCGGGGCCGCCGACGGCAAGGCTTTGTGGGTGCGGGACTGCGTGGCCTGCCATGGCATGGCCGGGAATGGGGTCGGCCACGACGGTCAGCGACTGAACCCGCAGGTCCATCAGGATCTGGGGTCTCCCCAGGTCCAGGCTCGGCTCAGCGACCGCATGATCCACGACGCCATCTGCGGCTGCACCATGATGCGGCCGCCCGGCCATCGCAGCACGCTCTCCCCCGCCGAGGTCCAGGCGCTCGTCTCCTACACCCGCAGCCTCAAGAGGGCTGCCGCCCCCCAGCCGTTGCGCTAACGCTCCACTGGGGCCCCCCCGGCGGGCAACTAGGGGAAGCTGTGCGGCATCGGGCTTCGCCCACTACTAGCTGGCGGCCACCTCGAGGGCTTCGCCCCCCTCGCTTGCGCTGGGGCGGCAAGTCCTATATGCTTTTTGCGACTCGAAAGCCGATGGTGTTGTCGATCTTGGTCGGCGGGTAGCCCCGCCGGTAGCTGCCGCGGAAATCCTCCGGCACGTTGATGTACCACGAGCCACCGCGCAACACCCGAGGGTCGTCGCCGCTCAGGTCTTCGCAGCCGTTGCCCGCATCGTAGGGGTAGGGGCGATACTTGCTGGAGCACCACTGGCAGACGTTGCCGGCCATGTCCAGGCAGCCGTAGGGCGAGGCCCCGTCTGGAAAGCTGCCGACCGCCGTGGGTCCGCCGGCGTCCCGCACGTTCTCCTTGCTGCAGCACAACTTGGTCGGATCCCAGGTGTTGCCCCACGGGTAGACGCGGTCTTCGGTGCCGCGGGCGGCCAGTTCCCATTCCGGTTCCGAGGGCAGGCGCAAGCCGGCCCATTGACAGTAGGCCTGCGCGTCCTGCCACGAGACTTCCAGCACGGGCGCTTTGTCGCCCCACTGCTTGGCGTCGGCTTCCCAGTCTCCGGCCGTCTTGTGACCGGTGGCCGCCACGAATTTTCGATACTGTTCGTTGGTGACGTCGACCCGACCCATGTAGAAAGGCTTGACGGTCTGATCGTTGGGCGGCTTTTCATCGAAGTTGAGCGTCGAGCCCAGGGTGAAGTGGCCGCCCGGCACCAGCACCAGGACGGAACCATCCGTATCGTTGGTGATTTGAGCGGGCATGTTGAGCGTGGCGGTGGACGAGTGACTGCCGTTGGATTCCGGCGTCGGGGTGCTGGCGACCGAGGCCGGGTCGAACGGGGGCAGGCCGAGGAGTTGGCGGGCGCCGTTGAAGACCGTCAGGGCGTCCGCGGCCGGGTCCTGGGAGCCCTTCACCCGGATGCGCAGGCCGGCCACCGGTTCCCCGTGCGGGTCCAACGCCACCACCCCGATGAAGACCAGGCCCGCGCTCTGGATGTCCAGCTTGCTTTCGCAGAGCTGCCGCTGCGCCGCCACGCTGAACTGGTAGTGCAGGAAGGGCAGTGAGCCGGCGCTCTGGTGGGTGGCGCTTCGCATGGTGCCCAGTTGCTTGAGCAGGTCGGTCGCTCGAGCCTGCTGGACCACGTCGTTCCCGCTGCTCACCACCAGGATGCCAAAGCGGGCTGGGTCGGCCGGCAGTGCCAGCCCGCCCAGCACCACCAGGAGGGCGGCCACCAGCCAGGCCAGACGCCTCACCGGTCGGGTCTCCAGCGTCGGTAGCGGAAGATGGTGCCTAGAATGAACCAGGCGGCCTTCAGGCTGCCCATGATGGTCCCGCTGATCTTGGACTGGCCGATGCGGGCCCGGTATCGAACGGGCACCTCTCGCACGCGCCAGCCGAGGCGAGCCGCCTTGACCATCATCTCGGTCGTCCACCGGAAAGCTGCCGGCTCCATGTCGAGACGTTCCAGGTGCGCCCGGGGGAGGGCCCGGAACGGCCCGACGTCGGTCACTTCCAGGCCGTACCAGAGCCGCATCAACGTCGAAGCCAGCCAGTTGCCAAAGCGGGCGTGGGGGGGCAAGGCGGCCCGGCTGGCGGCGTCTCGCATGCGAGATCCAATCACCAGGTCGGCCGAGCCGTCCAGCAAGGGGCCTACGATGGCAGGCAACTCGCCCGGGTCATCGGAGTAGTCGGCGTCGAGGAAGACCACGATGCGGGTCTCCGGAGAGAGGCTGGCGATACCGGCCAGGCAGGCGAACCCGTACCCCTGGACCCGTTCGGCCACCACCCGCGCGCCGCGGGCACGGGCGACCGAGACGGTGGCGTCCCGGGAATTGTTGTCGACCACAATGACCTCCCACACCGGGGGAAGGTCGGCGAGCACGTGGGGCAGGGAGGCCTCCTCGTTGCAGGCCGGGATGACGACGGCCACGCGGGCCGCAACCAGGTCGAGAGCAGCGGGCATCAGGGCTTCTTGGTCGGAGCGGTCGTCGGCGTGGACGGGGCCGCAGGCGTTCCGGTGGCCGCCGGAGGGGGGGCGGGGGGCTGCTCTTGCTTGTTCAGCGACCAGTCGTAATCCATGTACACTTGCTTGAACGTACCGGCCGTCTGGGCCGCGTCGATTTCGGCCACCTGGTCGGTCGGCAGGTACTTCTTGATGAAGTCGACGACGGTGCCGCCGTTCTTGGTGAAGTCTTCCTTATACCAGTCGAAGATCTCCGAAATGGCCAGGACCTTGGTCTCCGAGTTCCAGTGCACGCGGTCCGGGTTGTTGATGAATGCCCGGGCGTTGTCGTCCAGGTTGCCCTGCACGTTGGACCCGTCGTAGGCCTTGTTCTTCAGGATGGGGCACCCGTTGGAGCTGCAGACCAGACCGAAGTGGGTCTTGGGCTGGTTGAACAGCTTGCCCATGAAGAGGTGTTCCATGTCGTCCAGGCTCATGAGGTGGCCGGCAATGAGGTAGCGCGACTCGGAGAAGAATTTGTGCCGCCCGCCCTTCGTGTCCAGTGAAAAGCCGTCCAGCGAGGCCTTGATGGAGCAGGCGTTGTAGGCGTTCAACCAGAAAGCGAGCCGCTCGGTGGTGGTGCTCAGCTTGTCCGGCTCGGCGTTGGCCAGGCTGGACAGGTACTGATTCACTTGCGGCATGCCGCTCTCTTTCATGGTCTTGTAGTCGACCTTTCCATCGGCCACGTAGGTCGTCAGGAGGTCGTCTAGCAGGTGGTGATCAAACGTGTAGATCTGACCCCGGGCAGCCGCCGAGGCGTTCGAGCCGCCGGGGACCGTCCAGGCGCTCGCCATGGTATCCGTCTTGAAGAAACGCAAGAGCGCCTTGGCCACCTTGTCCATGGCCCCCGCGTTCGGGTGCATGTGATCCTCGTGGCGAAAGTCGGCATCGACATAGGTCAGGCCGTCCCTGCGAGGTTTCTCGCCATCGGCCCAGACGTACGGGCCCCAGGCCAGCCAGGGGGCCCGGATCGCACCCCGCTGAGGATCGCAGTTGAGCTCCGCGTCACCCTTGATCTGATCCTCGATAAGCCACTTGACCGCGAAGCCCGTCTCGTAGGCGTACGGCTCCTGGCACAACCGGGTGGCGTAACCGGCATAGATGTGGCTCGACAGGTAGCAGACCTGGCAGTGGGGGCAGTGGTCGTGGATGCCCTGCACCAGGCCCTTCAGTTCTGCCTGCAGCGCCTTGGCGTCCTGGGGGAAGCCGTCCTTGACGTCCAGGTCGGAGTCTTCCACCCAGGCGACCTGGACCTGCTGCGCCGTGCAGCCGATCTCTTTGAGATGGGTGTCGACCAGGTTCCAGAACCGGTCCTGCTCGAGGCCCTTCTGGCCCAGCGCTCTGGCCGACGCGCTCTGCCCGATCGAGCCGGTGTCGGCGAACTTGAGAAACTTGTTGAGCTCCTTGTCCTTGGGCGCGACGTTCTGTTCCAGCCACTCGTATTCCAGCGTCGCGGTGGTGGAGCCGATGCCGAGCACCGCGATGGCGCCGGTGTTGGATGGGCGACCGGTGGTGTCGCGTGGAATGATTTCCTCGGCCGCCGACTGGCCGGCTTCGAGGTGGGCTTTGGGAAGCTGGTTGCTCCCATCGGGATACAGCCCGCCCTGAAACCCTTTGTAGGACCCCGTGCCCAGGTCAGTCAAGGGGGTGAGCCCCGAGGTGGAGGCCGCCAACGCCCCCCCGGCGAGGACGCACAAAAACACCAGAAGCAAGCGCCGCCACGGCATATATTGCGCGTTTCGGGATTCCGGGGTGGGTTCCTCTACTCCGTGGCAGCCAGGAAGGCGATGTATCGACCCAGCAACTCCTGTTGCCTTTGAGGAATCGGCATTTCGAACTGGATGCCCGCCATCCACCGATGCAACTGGCCACTGGGCTTGCAGTGGGCGATCCGACCTGGGACGGTGAGCACTCGCAAACGAGCCAGCGGACCCGCATGCAGGTTGATGCGATTGCCCAACGGCCAATCCACCGGAGAATCGAAGCCGCAGCCTGCGATGCCCAGGTTGATGATGCGTCCTTCCACCGGCGGGTAGCCGTCGCGATCGAGGATTTCCAGTTTGCCCGGAATGTCGGCCGGGATGCGGGGATGGCTGCGCCCGACGCCATCGCTCAGGTGGCGCAGCAGGTCGTAGACGAACGACCCTCGAGGGAGCTGCTTGACGATGTAGCCGACCTCGATCTCGATGGGGTCGGCCTGCGCCGGGCTGGCCTTGACGACCCGAGTTGCGGTGGGCGTGCCATAGCCGGGCCGGGACAGCTTGACCTCGGCGCCCTTGGGCAGACGCACGGGCACCCGCAGCCGCAGGGTGGCCACGCGGATGCGGGTGATGCGGGCCTCAAAGACCTTGCCCTGGCTCTCGCAGCGGACCGGCAGGTCGCATTCGCGTTCATCCAGGGGCGTGAACAGGGTACGAAGGCCGTCCCGGAACATCGCATCCAGACGTCCATTTTTTTCGTGCGGATCAGTCGGGGGCACGCCGCCAAGGTTCATCGTTTGACTCTAATTTACCTGGCAAGGTCGCCGAATTCGATGGCAGCGGCCCTCAATGCAAACAGGTTGGGCCGGCAGGTCTTTTCTTGCTCGGGGGCTTGAAGGAATTTAAAGTCCAGGTGGAAGAGACGTCGAGCGGGCGTGCCCATGGTTCAGACATCGGGCTGCCGTTTTCATGACGAGGAGGGTACATCATGAGGAAGTGGCTGGCTATCGTTGGAGCTGCTGTCCTGCTGACCGGCTGTGGCGGCGGGTCTTCCGATCCGAACAACGTCGGCGGGCCCGTTCCTGACGGCTATCCGCAGCCGGGTTCCTCGACCTTCCCGCCGGGCGGCTACCCCACCACCCCGCCCACCGTGGCGCAGTTGTTACGGGGCCGCTACCTGGTTTCGTCCGCGGGCGCCTGCAACGACTGCCATTTTCCGGAGACGGGCGGCCTGGGGCCCGACCCGACGAGTCCATTCTGGATGAGCGGGTTCAATGAGGACCCCACCATCAATCCGACGGGGCTGGGGGCGTTTGCGGAGGGGCCGATTCAGAGCTTTGCGGCCAACCTGACGCCAGACGTTACGGGCATCTCCAACCACAGCCCTCTCGAACTGTTCAATGGTCTCACCACCGGCCAGCACCATCACAACTTCGGGCTGCTGTGCCAGCCGATGGACTGGCCGGTGTATCGCAACATGACGTCGGACGACAAATGGGCCATCGTGGCCTATCTCAAGAGCATCGCCCCGGTCAACAATCCGGTCTCTTTTGCCGAACAGGGCAACGGCTCTTTCGGCTTCTCCACGCAACCACCGGGGCCTCCGCTGGGCCCGCCCAACTGCAATGCGTTCCAGCCCACGCTGCCCACCAGTCCGGCACCCATTCCGGCCTACCCCGCCGGCAACGAGATTCCCGTAACCAATACGCAAGGGCCGGGCCTGCCCACGGCCCCGGCCACCCTGGCGCAGGTGTTGAACGGGCGGTACCTGGTGACGTCCGTCTGCGACTGCGCGTCGTGTCACGGCCAGGCCAACGACGACCCCAACAATCCCAACTGGCTGGCCGGCTATATCGACAGCCCGACGCTGAACCCGACCAATACCGGCTTCTTCCAGTTGGGTCCGGAAACCGTCATCGTGCCCAACCTGACCCCGGATCCCACCGGCCTGGGTTCGAATGGCGACGGTTCCGGCGGGGCATGGACGGCGCAGGACATCTTCAACGTGCTGCGCACCGGCCTCTTGCCCAATGTCCAGCAACCCCCGCAGGGGTCGCAGGCACCGCCCAATTTTGTCTTGCCCCCCATGCCGTGGCCGTCGTTTCGCAACATGTCCGACGCGGACCTCTGGTCCATCGTCGCCTATATCCAGAGCCTCAAGCCGGTCCACAACCCGGTCCAGGCTTCTAACGGTCCGATCCCTTCGGTGGGCTTCTACTTTGACCAGCACGGCAATCCGTTGACGTCACCGTTTCCGATGCCGCCGTATCCGACGCAGCAGGAGATCAATTTCAGCGACCCCGCCTCCGACCAGTAGGGCATCCCTTGAAGGAATTTCAAACCATGGGCAGAACAATGGATAAAGCAGCCGAGCCCGGCTGCCAGTTCTACGAGGAGACCCCATGAGGCAGTTCAGCAGACTCCCCCGCACGGGGATGGCCGCCGCCGTTGCCTTGATGGCCTGGCAGATGGTTTCGCAACCGGTTCAGGCCAAGGACATGACCGACCTCTCCCTGGAGCAGCTCATGCACCTGGACGTGATCCAGTTGTCGGTACCGGGCGCCCACTTTCACTACCAGGGCGACTGGATGATCGGGTACGACTACTCCAGCTCCCAATATGGGGGGTACCTGAGCGGGACCTCCAGCGTGAGCAACAACCAGGTGCTCTCGCAGTACATGATGGCCAACACCCGCATGCAGTCGGAAATGGAAGACCTCATGCTCATGTATGGCCTGCGAGACAACTGGACCATCAACGTGATGATCCCCTACATGAACATGACCATGGACCAGGTGATGACCAGCGCCTCCATTCCCGGCGAACACATCGGCGGCCTCAACAGCAACCATACGGCCGGCCTGGGGGACATGTACGTCGGGGTCATCCATCCATTCCGCTACAAATACCCCACCCAGTGGCAGTGGGAGGCGGGTTTAGGGCTTCCGACCGGCAACATCGATCAGTTTGGTCTCATGACCGGTATGTTCGGACCCCAGAAGCTGCCCTACGACATGCAGTTGGGCAGCGGCAGCTTCACGTTCCAGCCTTCCTTGACGTATCTCGGAGAAACGGACAAGGCGTCGTGGGGGGGGCAGCTTCGTGGCTACCTGCCGTTGGATCAGAACTGGGATCACTATATTCAGTCCAATCGCTTTTCTGCGACCGGGTGGTATGCTCCCCAGCTCAGCAAGCACTTCAGTCCCTCCGTGCGGGTCGACTTTGTGAGCCAGGGCAATATCCGCGGTGCCGACAACGGCATGGACCCGACCACCATGCCCGATTCGAACCCTGGGCTCTATGCCGGCCGTCGTGCCGACATCTACCTGGGCCTCAACTTCAACCTCAACAACGACGGTCAGGGCCACGGTCAGTGGATCTCTATCGAAGGTGGCTGGCCCTTCTATCAAAGCCTGACAGGCCCCCAGCTCAAGCTCAATAACGTCTACTCGGCTGCGTTCGAGTGGACCTTCAAGTGAGGTCCCGCATGCGTGTCGCCCGACTGTTGACGGGTCTCCTGGCGGTCCTGCTCCTGGCGTCTTCGAGCGCGTGGGCAGCCGCCCGGGAGTACGAAATCAAGGCCGCCTTCATCTACAACTTCGCCCTCTTTATCGAATGGCCACCGGGGCTCATGCAGGGCAACCTGGTGGTGGGGGTGCTGGGGCACGACGACTACGGCGACGCCTTGGACGAGCTGACCAGCCACACGGTGGCCCAGAATCACGTGGTGGTGAAAAGGATTGCATCGTTGGACGAGGCCGCCCAGTGCCAGATCCTCGTCGTCAGCCCCTCCGAAGCGCCCCGCTACAGCCAGATCTTCAGCGCCCTGCGCGGCAAGAGTGTGCTGACCATTGGCGAGACGCCTGGCTTTGCGGCGCAGGGGGGCTGTATCGGATTCGTCCCTTATCGCAGCCGTCTCCGGTTTGAGATCAACACCGACGCCCTCAAGCAAGGCAACCTCAAGGCCAGCGCCAAGTTATTGAGTCTGGCTACCATCGTCACCGGCCACTAATTCCACAGGGCCGCGGTGAGGGCATAAGGCTCCTTGCGGAAGACCGACCTCACTCGGACCGCATGCTCCCCTAGCCGGCGCACGATTTCAGCCTGCTCCAGGGTCCCGGCGGCCAACGCGCCGGGCTCAGCGACCACCACCCGGTGGATGAGCCGCCGATCGGCCAGGTCCAGCACCTGTTGAAGTCCGGCGCGATCCCACCAGTTCCCGCCCGGGTCCTCATCGGCCAGCCGCTCCACGACCTTCCAGCCCCGCTCCCGAGCCAGCGCCGCCCCGGCCTCCTGTTGAAGATGCAGCAAGACTCGGGCGTGGCGCCCGGGGACGGCCCGCGCATACACCACCACGGGCAGGCCCGCTTCCTCAGGGTCGACGGGCTGGTCCAGGGCTTCGATGAACTCGAGGGTCAAGTCTTGCAACGACCGGGCCACCCGATGGGCCGGCGTGAAGTCGGCAAACACGGTTTCCCGCCGTGGGATGGCGATGCAGCGACAGCCCGCCGTGGTGGCCGCAGACGTGCCTACGGCCGTGTCTTCGATGGCCAGACAGCGGGCGGGTGGGACCCCGATGGCCCGGGCGGCCGCCAGGTAGACGTCGGGGGCCGGCTTGGCGATGCCTCCGACGTCGTCGACCGTTACCACGGCATCCAGCAGGGGGCGAATGCCCGTTCGCTCCAGCACCGGGTCGACCAGGGCATGGGCGGAAGACGTGGCGACCGCCAGTCGAGCGTGCGGCCGCATGCGGCGCACGGTCTCCAAGGCATGGGGGATGAGCGGGCTCTGCGGGTAGACTTCAGCCACCCGCTGCCGGTAAGACGCCAGCAGCTCCTCCAACGGCCCGGTCAGGGCCAGCCGTTGCTGGCAGAGTTGAATGGCCTCGGCCGCCCCCATGCCCGACATGTCCCGGATCAACTGGGTAATGCGGTCATCCACGTCCTGGGCGCCGGGGCGGCCGCTGGTCTCCCATGCCTCCCGCAGCAGGGCGTGCTCCACCCGCTTGAAGAGCGGTTCGGAGTCGAGCAGGACGCCGTCCCAGTCAAAGATGACCCCTTCAATCATGCGGCTTTGGGCAGGTCCTCGCACAGCACTCGCTGGATGGCGTCCCAGGCGGCGTCCAGGTCACGCCGCGTGGAGTTGACCAGCACGCCCGCGTGCAGCAGGACGCCCAGCAGGAAGGTGGGCACCGGCAGCAGGCCGGGCACGGCGAACCAGGTGGGGAACAGGGTGACGACGTCCAGCGGCACCCACGAGTTGTGCACGCCGACCAGGCCGAAGGCCTCCAGCACCGGGTGGAGGGGCAGGATGACGAACAAGAAGGCGACGGCGGTAAAGGCTGGCCAGGCCCACAGGGCCGGGTTCGACATGGCCTGGGAGTAATGTCGCTCCTCGCCCTTGAGCCCGAGGGAGGTGCACGAGCCCCGCAGCCCCCCGACGGCGGCCGTCCCCCCGACCCCCA
>DASYBA010000760.1:0-7159 GCA_036501005.1 Candidatus Xenobia bacterium
CTATGGTCAACATCACGTCCAGGAGATTAGCGACCGGAACGGCGTGTTGTTGTGGATTCCCCCCGGGTTCGCACACGGCTTCTGCGTGGTGGGCGATGAGCCGGCCGACGTGCTCTACAAGGTGGACACGCCCTACAACCCACAGCGGGAGGGCGGCATCCTGTGGAACGACCCGCAATTGAATATCGCGTGGCCGGTCAAGCAGCCGATCATCAACGGCAAGGACACCGAGCTCCAGTCGTGGAGCGACTACGCGCGCTCGCCGGTGTTCTGAGTCCGAGGGCGGGGAAGCTTCTACACGATGTGGGGGTTGGGAATCGGCACGATGAACTTGCCCCCCAGCTCGTGCCACAACTGCTCCCGCCGCATCACTTCCGCTTGGTGGTTCCAGGCCAGGAGCACGGCGTAGTCCGGCCGGTCTTGTTGGAAGTGTTCGGGCGATTGGATGGGAATGTGCATGCCCGGGCTGTACAGCCCCTGCTTGGCCGGGGTGGCGTCAGCCAGGTAATCGATACGGTCTGGCCCTAGCTTGCAGTAGTTGAGGAGCACGTTGCCCTTGGCGGGGGCCGTGTATCCCACCACCCGCTTGCCCTGCTGGCGCAGGTCGTCAACCATGGCGTTCAGCTCGCTGCGGACCTTTTCGGCGTGCTGCCCAAAGGCTTTCAACCGATCCGGATTGGCCAGCTCCAAGCTGCGTTCCAGTTCGCCTAGTTCGCCGACCTGATGATGTTCGGTGCGAGGGGACGTCCGTCGGGACGCGAAGACTCGGATCGAACCGCCGTGCACGCTCATGCGGCGAGCCTCGAAAATCCGGAAGCCGTGCTGGCGCAACAGCCGTTCCAAGGGACCCAGGCCCAGATAATAGAAGTGCTCGTGATAGACCGTATCGAACTCGCCCTGCAACAGAAAGTCGACGACGTAGGGAAATTCGAACACCAGCACCCCGTCGTCGGCCGCCAGCACCGCACAGGCCCGGATGGTTTCCTGCAGGTTGGGAATGTGCGCCAGCACGTTGTTGCCCAGGATGGCGCTGGCCGGGCCGTGCTCGTCGCGGATGCGCTGGGCGACGGCCGTGTTGAAGAAGTCGACGACGGTCGGAACCCCCCGCTCACGAGCGGCGGCCGCGGCCGTCTCCGCCGGGTCCACCCCCAGGATGCGTACCGGGTGACCCACCAGGTTGTGGAGCAGGATGCCGTCGTTGGACCCGATCTCGACCACCAGGCCGTTCTCGGGCACGAAGCGGTCTTCGATCTCACCCGCCATCTCGGCGAAGTGAGCCGCCATGGTCTGCGAGATGGACGAGAAATAGACGTAGCCCTTGAAGAGCAGCTCACTGGGCACGAGGTGCGTCAACTGGATGAGGTGACACTCCTGGCACGATACCAGGCCTAGCGGGAAGCTGTTCTCCTCCTGGTCCGGCCGTTTGAGGAGGGCATTGGCCGGCGGCATGTCGCCCAGGTCGAGGAAGGGGAAGAGATGAGTCGCCCCACAGGCGGCGCAGGCGGAGCGCTCGACGCTGTGGACCGAGGAGTGGGTGGCACTGGCAGGCACTTGCATGGGGCGCCTATTTTGGCGGGGGTACAGGCGATCCTTCTGCAGGATGGGTTTTGAAGTAGTTGTCTACGGTGGGTTGGAGCCACCGGTACATCGACTGCGCCGCGAGGGTGTTGCCGGCGTCGTTCCAGTGGGTGTTGCGGAGCACGTACAACGTCTCTTTCTGGCCGGCGGCCTTGAAGTCGGACAGCATGTCGAGGTACGGAATGCCCTTCTTGTTGCACGCGTCGGCCACCAGGCGCTGAACCTGCGCCATGTCGTAATCGTCCGGGTTCAGTTTGAAGGCCTTGACGGCGCTTTGGAAGACCTTCGGATCGATCTGTTCGTCGCAGGGATAGATGGCGACCTTGAAGTCGATATTGTCCTGCTTCATGAGGTCGCACATGTCGTCGAGCGCGCCGAAGATGTAGTGGATGTTGGGGTCGAGGTCGCCGTGCGCCAGCTTTTTCTTGTCGAAGTAGGTGAGGTAGGCGGTCACCATGGCATCGTAGGTCTGCTGGCTGAATGAGCCCGTCTTTTCGGCGTGGTCGACCGACTTCCAGGCCTGGTACTCTTGTTTCAACAGCATCCAGAGGCGAGACTGTGGAATGATGGGGTAGCCCATGAAGCGCATTTCGTGGCGCCTGTCGATGTCCAGGTACAACTGGTTGACGATGATGCGCTTGCGGTAGGGGTCGCCGTCGAAGAGATCGTTGCCGGCGAAGAACCCCAGGACCAGCAGATCCGGCTTCTCCTGGAGACCGTACTTCTTCAGGATGGTCAGTTCTTCGGCGGTGTGCGTCGCCGGATAGCCGGCGTTGACGATTTCGACCTTGTTGGTGCCGTAGGCCTTGTCGAACATTCGCTGCAGGATGGCCGTGTAGTTCATGTCCTTGGGCGAACGCGGGGGATCGGGCGGAATGGTGCCACACCAGTTGTAGGAGTCGCCCAGGAACATGATCCGATAGGTACCGGGCGCCTTCTCAGGCGTGCGATCGATGTCGTTGAAGCCGAACTTGTTGGAGTGCTGAAACCCGGGCCAGACTCGAAACCCGATATCCGGATCGTACTGCCAGAATCCCTTGAAGAAAACGGGATCCAGCACGATGAGCCCGATCTCGATGAGG
The DNA here is from genome assembly GCA_036501005.1 of Candidatus Xenobia bacterium. Classification (GTDB taxonomy): domain Bacteria; phylum Vulcanimicrobiota; class Xenobia; order RGZZ01; family DASYBA01; genus DASYBA01. The sequence goes on from DASYBA010000760.1 coordinate 2,661, forward strand.
AGCCACGTGAGGAGCAGGGGGATCAAGTAGAACACCGCTCTCTTGAGCGGGCTCAATTTGGGCTTTGCGACTGATGCCTCCAAGACCGGTGGCCTCCCTTCGAGGGCTCCGCCCCCCAGCCTCGAGGACTGCCGCCCCCCGGCCGTTCCGCTGCGCTCCACTGGGGGCCCCCCCGGCTGGCAGCCTAGGGAAGCTTTGCGGCATCGGGCTTCGCCCACTACTAGCTAGCGCCTTCTTCTCCTGCTTCGAGGGCTGCGCCCTGAGCAGGAAGTTGACACTGCTACCGAATGCGAGTACAACCATTGCCATGCTGACTTTTGTCATCTGCGTCTTCAACGCCGTCAAGTTTACCCGCATGTGTCTGGACAGCCTGCAGCGGCACGTGCTGCGCGACGGCATGGAAGTGATCGTGGCAGACGACGCCTCGACCGACGAGACCCCGCAGGTCATCCCCGCCGCCTACCCCTGGGTTCGCTATCTGCGCCACGACGTGAATCGTGGCTACGGGCCGACGTGCACGTGGGCGGGCTTGCAGGCGAAGGGCGACCGGCTGTTGCTGCTCAACAACGACACCGAGGCCACCGACGACTTCCTGGCCCCCCTGCTGGCGCGATTGGAGTCGGCCCCTCGTATCGGCATGGTGGCGGCTCGCCTGCTGTACGAGGATGGCACGCTCCAGCATGGCGGGGTGGCCTACAACCAGGACAAGATCCCTTACCATCGTTACCGCTATTTCAAAGGCGATTTCCGGGCGGCCATGCAGCCTCGGTCCATGCTGAGCGTGACCGGCGCGTGTATCGTAATGCCACGCCCGGCCTTCGAAGCCGTCAACGGTTTCGCTCCCGGCTATCGCAACGGCATGGAAGACGTCGATCAGTGCCTGCGCCTGCGGGCCCTCGGATACGACGTCTGGTATGAACCTCGGGCCTCCATGTTCCACTACGAAAGCAAGTCGCCCAACCGACACGCCAAAAACGATAGCAACCAGGCGTTGTTCCTCGGCCACTGGAAAGACTCCGTCGTTCCCGATGAAGAGCGCCTGTACGATGAAGACCACTTTCCCAAGCCGCTCCAGAAGCACGTCGACAAGTTCGCCAACGCGGAGACGGCGGAGCCCTTTCTCCCGCTGGTATGGGAGACGACCGATGCCGATCGGGCGGCGGTCGAAGCCTTGGCGGCCGAGTCAGAGGAATATTATGCGCTGCCCCTGACCATCCGAGCGGGCACTGAGACGGCGGGCATCGTTCGCGACCGGCATCCCGCCATGCGAAAGCGACTTCCCCTGCGGCCAGCCGCCACCGGGTTGACCCAGTTGCAGACCGCCCTGGCCGAGGCGCTCCAACAGACGACGCCTGATTCGCTGCTGGTGGAGGGGCGGCAGGCTCTGCGGCAGGGCCAGGACATGTCGGCCTACGTCGAGAGCTTCGTGAGCCTCTTTCCGCACCTGCACGAACCCCAGTTGCTGCAAGGCGACTGGCTGTGGAAGCAGGGCCAGGCGGCCGCCGCGCTGGCCTCGTATCAAAGAGCCGCCGAGGTCGTGACGCCGGCCTACATGGCCCGGCGCATGGCTCAGGTCCTGCTGCAACAAGGCCGCACCGACGAAGCCCGCACTCAGGTCAGCGCACTCTTGCATCAGAACCCCTACGATCTCCAGGCCCGCTGGCTTCAAATAAAGGTGAGGAGCCTCCCAGGGTGACCCGCCGGGCGGATGCTTGCCCATGCGGCCCCTTCCGGCGTCGCCGAGGTGCGGTCCTCAGTTACATAGAACCCAACTATGCGCGTTGCGGTCCTCCTCGGCTCCTTGGAGGGACCTCGCCTGGGCGGCGCCTGCGCCTCGGTGGCTCACCCTGTGAGGCTCCCGGATGAAGGTTGCAGCCGTCCATCTGGTCTGGAAGCCGCTTGGATTTCAATATTTCCAACGCTTTATCACATCATATCGGAACCATCCGGCCGGTCACGACCATGAGCTGATCGTCATCTTCAACGGCTTTGACAAAGATGACGCCCTCGACGAGTATGAAGCCGACATGAGTGACATCCCACACCGATCGATACGGCTGTCTCACTCAAAAAGAGACTTGTCGGCTTACTATGAAGTCGCGCAGAGCACAGACCATGAGTGGTACTGCTTCTTGAATTCCTATTCAAAGATCATGGGAGACCTCTGGCTGGGCCATCTGGTCAGAGCCGGTACGCAGCCCGGCGTGGGCATGGCCGGCGCCACCGGGTCATGGGATAGCCTGGCGACCCACCGCGTGCTGCTGACCCTGGACAGCACCGACGAAATGAAGCAGGACTCAGTCCTGCATTATCCGGCGTTTCCCAACTATCATCTCCGCACCACCGGCATCCTGGTCAGGCGCGACCGCTGGCTGGGCTACGAGCCCTTTCGCGACCTGGTCGACAAAGAGGCGGCCCACCGCTGCGAGAGTGGCAAGGACGGGTTTTCCCAGACGCTCCTCAAGCAAGGGTTGGAGCTTCTGGTGGTCGGTCGGGATGGGCGCACCTGGCCGCATGCTCGTTGGCACGAGTCAGGCACCTTTCGCACCGGCGATCAGGAGAACTGCCTGATCTGGGACAACCTGACCGAGCGATATAAAGTGCACAGCCTGCACTCTCGGGCCCAGCAACGAGAAGCGACCTGGGGCGTATGGACGAAGATGCGAGACTGGGGCACGTGGTCGCCCATGGAGCTGGTTCGACAGATGGACATCTGCCTGCCCTGGGCCCACCCGCAGATGTTTCTTCCCCTGCTATGGTGTGACTCCGGATCCGATGAGAAACTGAGTGCGGCGCTCCGGACCACGACCGAGTGGTGGCAAGAGCTGGGCCTGCCCGCCCGCATCGAAAAGGATGGTCCGCCGATGGGGGCCCATGGCGTGATTCGACAGGGTTCCGAGCACGAGGCGCGGGTCTGGCTGGGGGGGGCGCCAGGCACCGATTGGCTGGTGAAGTGGGACGAGCCATTTCCCACCCTCACCACCCGGCACGGTCGGTTGGTGGGCAAGCCGTTGGCCTTCTTGCTGTGCGATGCCGCACTAAGGTTGAGAGATCGGACGCTGCATCAGATATGGAAGTCGCAGCGACGGCCGCTGTCCCGGACGCAGGCTGAAGGGCTGGTGCGAAATTTCCCCGAGCGGGCCGAGAGCGCCCTTTTGATGGCCGGAGCCTGCGAGGCGGAGCGAGTCTGGGACGAGGCGGCGGCGTGGTACCGCAAGAGCCTCGAGTTCGACGCGGGGTATGCGGACGGGCACCTGGGCCTGGCGCGGTGCTTGATGGCGCTGGGCCAACCGGCCGAGGCTCGCGCCCCCATCGAGCGCGCCCTCCAAATCAAGCCGTTCGATACTCGCGGCTGGCGGCTGAAGTGGCAGGCGGGTCGGGCCTAGACCTTGAGGCGGAGCCAGCGGGCCCGCAAGTGGGCCGGTTTGATGCGCAGGAATGCATCCAGGATGTCGCGGGCTTGACGCGTTTCTCCTTGGCGGGTCAGGACGTCGGCCAGTTGCAGCGTGGCATAGGTGTTGTGACGGTCTTCTTGATAGAAGGCCTGTAGCCCCGCCAGGGCCACGTCGACGCGGCCCTGTTGCAACAGGTGCTCGGTGCGGAACTGCAGGCATTCCGCGCTGCGGGCCCACAGGGTGGCGAACTCCTGGGCGTAGACCTCCCCGTCGACCGCCCCCCGCGCCAACCCTCTCAGACCTGTCTTCAGGAGCCAGCGAGGGTGGTTCACCCGCAGGTTGGTGTAGAAGAGCTGGCGAGTCATGGTAGGCGTCAATTCGGCGGGAAAGGTCACCTGGCGGCCCGACAGCCGGTCGTGGCCCACCGCGCTCCCGTCGACCGCCAGTTGCAGGGTACCGGCCACGTCCGGCCCGCCAGGAATGCCGACGGGCGCCACCGCGACGAGATGGTTCAAATGCTGGCAGCCCCGCCGGACCTCCCCGATCGCCCCTTCGAACGCGGTCTCCGCTACGATCTCTTCGGCGGGCGGCAGCCAGGTTCGAACCCAGGCCGGGGTGCGCGGCGTGACGCGCCACCGCGACGGCGAGAAGTTGGAGGGCTCTACGGCGTGCGTCATCCACTCGACGAAGGGAAAGAGCGGCGGGGGGAGGCCATCCTCCCGGTAGTACCTCTGGGCGTCGGGAGCAATGTGCCCTCGCCAGCGGCCAAAGAAGATGGTGCGGTTCTCGGCTTCAAACTTCTTCCGCCCGGGGGTCTGCGACTCCAGGTGATAGACCACGGATTTCGGCTGATACCAGATGTCCAGGCCGGCGGCCCGGGCCCGCAGACAGAAATCGACGTCTTCATACCCGTTCAGGTAGTCTTCGCGCAGGCCATGGAACGCCTGGTAACGGGTGCGAGGGACCGAGAAACAGGCTCCCGTCACGGCCGGAAACTGTCGGAAGCGGTTCACCCCACTGAAGTCGGCCGGGGCATTTCGATAGATATGGAAAGGATCGCCACTGGCATTGAAGGCGACGCCCGCATGCTGGATATGGCCCTCC
>DASYBA010000761.1:0-5698 GCA_036501005.1 Candidatus Xenobia bacterium
CCAGGAAACCCGAGAGTGGTTTTCCAGTCCGCGCTTCAAGGGGATCAAGCGCCTGTATTCGGCGCGCCAGGTGGTGGAGCAGCGGGGGACGATTCGCCAGGACTACACCATTGCCCGGGACACGGCGCGGGACTTCTACCAGTGCTTGAGGGATCACTTCGAGCGGAAAGAGGCCATCACCACGTTCGGTCCCTACTCTCCGGGACAGGCCGTGATGATGCGTCGGCTCGGTCTCAAAGGCATTTACCTGGGAGGATGGGCCACCTCCGCCAAAGGGTCCGTCAGCGAAGACCCGGGCGCGGATCTGGCCTCCTACCCCCTGAGCCAGGTACCCGACGAGGCTTCCACCCTGGTGCGCGCCTTGCTCGCCGCGGACAAGAACCAGGCCTATGAGCGCGCCCGCATGTCGGCCGAGCAGTTGGAAAAGACCCCGGTGTTCGACTTCCGGCCGTTCATCATTGCGGATGCCGACACGGGCCACGGCGGGGACGCCCACGTCCGCAACCTGATCCGCCGCTTCGTCGAGGTGGGCGTGCCCGGGTACCATATCGAGGACCAGAAACCCGGCGTCAAGAAGTGCGGCCACCAGGGCGGCAAGGTGCTGGTGCCGGTGGATGAGCAGATCAAGCGCCTCAACGCCGCACGCTGGCAACTGGACGTCATGGGCGTGCCCGGCCTCATCGTGGCCCGTACCGATGCAGAGGCCGCCAACCTGTTGGACAACAACTACGACGAACGGGACCGTGGCTTCATCCTGGGCGCCACGAACCTGAACATCCCCGCCTACAAGACGTGCTTCCTGGCCTTCATGAAGCGTCTCCACATGCAGGGCTACACCGACGTCAACGGTCATCAACTCTACAACCTCTCCGACGGCGAGTACGCGGAAGGCTTCGACTGGCTGCAGCGCTCCGGACTGCTCGGCGAGATCGACCAGGCAGCGGACAAGCTCAAAAAGGAGAAGGGAAGTCCGGAGAAGCTGCTCGACAAAATCACGGGCCGCATGGTCGAGAGTTGGGAGGAGGAGGCCGGGGTCAAGACGTTCGCCGAAGCCGTGGCCGACTCCATGCAGTTCCGTATCGAAGAGGGCGCGGAGTTCGAACTGTCCGTCGACGAGTGGCTCAAGTATGCCGCCACGGCCCGCTGGTACGACGTGAACCAGAAGGCCCGGTCCATGGGAATCGACACGGTCTGGGATAGCGAAAGGTCGCGAACGCCAGAAGGCTACTACCAGGTGCGGGGCAGCGTCGCCTATGCCATTGCCAAGTCCCTCGCAGTGGCGCCGTTTGCCGATCTGCTGTGGATGGAGACCAAGACGGCCGACCTGGCCGAGGCTCGAGAATTTGCCGAGGCCATTCACGCCGTCTATCCCGACAAGATGCTGGCCTACAACCTGTCGCCCTCGTTCAACTGGGATACCACCGGGATGTCCGAGGACGAGATGACGAACTTCCCCAAGGAATTGGGCCAGTTGGGCTACGTGTTCAACTTCATCACGTACGGCGGTCACCAGATTGATGGCCTGGCGGCCGAGGAGTTCACCACCGCCTTGAAGGAGAATGGGATGGTAGCGCTGGCCCGGCTACAGCGCAAGCTGCGCCTGCTGGAGTCGCCGTACAAGACGCCGCAGTCGCATGTCGGGGGGCCGCGCTCCGACGCTGCCTTGGCGGCCTCCTCCGGGCGCACCGCGACCACCAAGGCCATGGGCAAAGGCTCCACGCAGTTTCAGCATCTGGTCCAGACGGAGGTGCCCCCCAGCCTGCTGGAGAGCTGGCTGCAGATGTGGGCCGAGGAGCACGGACAGAAAAAGGACCTCCGGGTGCGACTGCGCCCGCACCACGCCGGCTCCGAGCTGCTGGAGCTCAACGTGCTGCGGGACGAGGCCAGCATCGGAAAGGTCGTGTTCGTTCCCATGGTGGATCGGCGGAACCGGCACATTCTGTCTGTCCGGGACCAGTTCACCCACGTCGACTATCGCCAGAAGCGCCTCATGACGCTGGCGAAGCTCTTCCTCATCCATCGCTACAAGACGGACTCGGTGCACTATGTGAGCCCGACCGAAGACAACGAGCGGCAGGCGCAGGGCATGAAGCGGCTGGGCCTGTTCGACGAGGTGGCCACGGAAGTCGGAGACGTCTTCGTGGCGACCGTCAACACCGAACACATCAAGGCCTTGCTGCAGCCGGACCTGGCAGAGCTGCGGTCGCTCGTCTCCAAAAGCGTGCGCCGGGCCCCGGTCAGTTCCTGACCCCGACTGAACAGGGGCCTCGCCCCGCACCCGGGCAGTTCACGCGGGACCTCCCAACAACACGTCGGCGATGTGGTCGACGTGAGGCTTCCGCAAAAACGACACGTGGTCGCCAGCCACCCGATACGAACGCACTCGGCCTGGCGCCAGGGTTTCCCAGCCTCCGGTGGGGTCAGCGGCATGCCACGGCGACTTGTCGATAGCCTGGAAGAAGTCGATGGTGCCCGGGTAGGGTCGATACTCGTCGGTGGGCAGATGCATGGCCCTCCGCATCAGGCGCTTGCTGCGTACCCGCAGGCGGCGCTGGACCTCCCCGGCGACCCGGGTGACCGGGACGCTCCGCAGGTGGCTGATGGCGGCCGCCAGCACCTGGGGCCACGGTCGGAGCCGGGGATGGCCGGGGAGGTACGATTCCAGAAGCGCGAGTTGTTCCACCCCGCGGCCTTCCGCCAGGAGCATGTGGGCCAGCAGGAAGGCCACATTGCCGCCTGTCGACCATCCCACCAGTCGATACGGACCCGACCCGTGGGACCGGACTTCCTCCAGGAAGCGCAGGGCGATCGCCGTCACGTTCAGCAACCCGTCCGGCCGCCGGATCTCCACGCCCTCGAGCAGGTACACGGTCGCGCTGTCGCTGAGGCGCTGATGCAGTTCACGAAAGGCCAGAGGGTGTGCCCCCACCGGCAGGACGAGGTGAACGGCCCGGCCATTCCCCGGGGAACTGATCTGTACGGCGACCGGGGGCATCGCGGGCGATACGGCCCGAGCCTGCACGAGTTGGGCTGCCAGCGCCAGCCGTGCCGCCGACAGGGGTCTGACAAGGCGCTGCTCCATCTGCCGGCAGGCCGTCTCCAGGGCGGCGGACGGGTCCACTTTCTGCTGCATCTCCTGGCAGCGAGGCCGCAGCTCGGGGGTCTTCAAGAGCTCGGCCAGCGTTTGCTGCGCTCGCCCCCACTGCGCCTGGGGCAGGAATCGGCCTACTCCGAGCTTCTCTATCGCCCGTCCGTTCTGGGGGCGGTCTGCACCAGCGGCCAGCACCAGTTGGGGCACACCAGCCCGTAGGCAGTCGGCGGTGATGCCGATGCCTCCGTGATGCAGCACGGCCTGAAAGGTGCTGATAGAGGGATCGAAGGAACGCCAGGGCAGGACCATGACGCCGGCGGGCAAGGGATGGGGGAGGAGATCGGGGTGCCGAGTCACGGCGACGGCGGAAAGCCCCAGCGCCTCGGTGGCGTTCAAGGCTGCTCGGTGCAGGTCATCCCCCAGATACCGGCCAGTGCCGGCGCTCACCAGGATGTCCGCTTCGGCTGGAACCTTCACCTCGGCGGGCGGATCCTGCAGAAACCCGATCGGCTGCACGCCGGGCACCGTATCGAACCACGCTGGCCAGGCGCCCAGCGGCGGGACGTCCGACCGGCACCAGTTGGACCAGTCGGATAGGGTGGGCAGGTCGACTGCCTGGCGCGCTGCTTGGATATCGGCGGACAGCAGGCTGCCGTACAAGACCTCCAGGGCCCCGGGTGGGGGGACCAGGCCGGGCGCTCCATATAACCACAGAAGAGGCACGCGATACAACTCGCTGGCCAGTCGGGCGGGCAGGTCAAAAATGGAGGTCGTCACCAGCAGGTCCGCGCCCCGACCCAGCAGCTTCGTGTCGGCCTCGAGGCGCGGCACGATGTGGCGCCGCATGAAACTGAGCACGGTGGCGGGTGTCTGCAACATGGGATGATCCTGCTGATAGGCGTGCGCCTCGGTCGCGGTATCCAACGGGACCAGTTCGAGCCCTCGGTCTCGGCAGGCCTCAGCAAACGTAACGTGGGAGACCACGGTGACCTGGTGGCCCCGGTCCTGCATCGCCTGGGCCAGGCGCAAGCTGGGCAGCACATCGCCATGGCTGCCTCGTGCATAGAACAGCAGGCGGCCCACCGCTTAGGTCGTACGGCCCAGCAGGCTGGCCACTTCGTCGTCTGAGAGGTGGGATATCTGTTCGAGAACATGCGCCACGTCTGCGGCCGGCGCAGCCGCGAGCCGGGCCTTGTCGACGGCACGGGCGACGTCGAAAGGGGCCAGCTTGCCTTCGAAAATCAGCGTGCTGGGAAGGTGGACACCCCAGTCTCGTTCGATAGCGGTCAGCATCTGGATGGCCAGGAGCGAGAAGCCCCCCAGCTCCCAGAAACCATCGTGCAGGCCGACCTCGTCGATACGGAGGACGTCCCGGTAGAGTTGGATGACCTCGCCTTCGGTGGCGGTCTTCGGCGGTGCCGGCGAATCGGACAATGGGCGCTGCTGCAGCGACCGCTTCATGGCACCGACCACCTGGCTCATCGTGCCCAGTTCGACGGCCACTCGCGACCAGGTTTCCGGCGAGGTGAGAGGAGGAACGGACACGGCCGCGACCGGCGCCGGCTCCTGCGGACGATACTGGACCGTCAGGGCCTGCGCCAAGGGCAGTTCCAGGCCCTCTCCACAGAGCGACTGCAGAAAGGCCTCGCAGGCGCGGTTGCGACCGCTGGACTGGAAGGCGAAGAGCAGGGATGAGCAGCCGCGCTCACGGGCCTGCCCCGCGAGATGACGCACCATGCGATGCTCGACCCCTCTCTGCAGGGCGCGGCAACTTAGCAACCAGGTGTCGACCGTCAGGACAGCCCCGTCCAGGTGGTAGCCCAAGACCCCCACCAGACCATAGTCTCCGAACCGATCTCGGACGTGGGTGGTCAGCCACTGACCGTTCGACAGGTCGGCCGACGTCAGGGGTCTGGGGGCCAGGTTGAACTGGTTGGTGCGCCGACTCAGCTCCACCACCCGGTCCACCTGGAAAGGGGCCAGTGGGGCCGTCCGTACGTCGAGTTGCAAGGAGGCCACAAAGTCTTCCAGGCTAAGGGTTTCCTGGCGGGCCTGCTGGCGGGCTGACTGTTCCTGGTAGGCCTGCGTCCGCCAGGCGGCACCCGCACCGAAGGGCCGATCCAAAAGCCACAGGGCGTCCACGGCCCGGGCCAAGGCAGGCGTGACGTGCACGCTTGCAATGGCAGGATGTGCGGCCCGCATGCCGGTCACCTCGATGGCATCGTCGTCGAGGAAGACCGCGGCGTCGGCGCCGACGTTGAGGCTGCCCAACAAGCGCCGGACATTGTCTGGCTTGGGCTGCCAGTTGACGCACCAGGCGGCAACCTGGTGCGGCTTGAACACCATGTCCGTTCGTTCGAACACGGCCCGGACGTCGGCTTCGTCGTTCTTGCTGCAGACGGCGATGGCCACCCCAGCCTGCTGGAGATCGGACAGGCGCCGTTGGAGAGCGAGACAGGCATCCGACAGCACGACGCGAGACGGGCCGTCCTCACCGCACGCTCCCTGCCAGAGGGTGTAGTCGGCGTCGACCATCACCACCTTCAAGGTGGGGCCAAGCAGTTTTGACAGGCGTCGTGCGATCGCCGTGGCGATGGCGCAATAGCC
>DASYBA010000762.1:0-11939 GCA_036501005.1 Candidatus Xenobia bacterium
CACGCCCGATGGTCAACGACGTGCGACCAGGGCAGCAACTCGACCATGAACACCAGCACCAGGGCCAGCAATCCTACGGCCACCACGAACTCGACCAGCGTCGCGCCCACGACGGGCGACGTCCCGCGCATGATCATGGCCTCCCATCCTGGTTTGACAAGGTTCATTCGACGCCAAAGCTCTCTACCGCTGTTAGCAACAGGATACCTCAAAATCACCGCCCCGGGGGGTGATGTTCACACCGACGGACGTTAACACCCCGCGGGGGACCAGGTAGAATTGACCTCCGCGGGCGCGTTTTGTTGATGGGCATCACCGGCCGGCAGGTCATGCAGGGCTCAGACCGAACCTGAAAACCGTGTCGGATTCCCTGTCAGCCGTGCCCGGCATGCAGCCCTTGCCCGCCGGCGAACCGACCGACATCGGAGGGTATCGGGTACTCGGCGTGCTGGAGCGATACGGCCTCCTCCGAGAGTACCTGGTGCAGCAGGGCAAGGGTGCGCCCCTGTGTCTTCGCACCATCCTCTTTCTCGACTCGGCCGACGAACAGACCCGCGAACGTTACCGGCGCGAGGTCGCAGCCTGGACCGGCCTTCACCATCCCAACCTGCGCCAGGTCGTGGACTGGGGGGTGTGGCAGAACGGATCCGTCTACGTCGTCACGGCCCCGCTGGCGGGGCGACGCCTGGACCAGGTGCTCGCCGAGGAGGCCCCCATGGCCTGGCCTCAGGCTCGGCGCCTCTTGGAGCAATTGCTGCAGGCCCTCGAGGTCCTGCACGGCGCCGGCATGGTCCATCGCAACCTGACGCCGGCGGGGTTGAACCTCGACCCGCAGGGCGTGCTGCAGATCGTGAACTATGCCATGGTCTCGCAAGGCGCGCCCGGCGCCTTCACCCCGACCGGGGTCTCCATGGGCGACTGCCACTACATCGCCCCCGAACAACTTTTTGATGCCAAGCGGGTCGACGCCCGATCCGACCTGTACAGTGTGGGAGCCCTGGCCTATCAGATGGTGAGCGGCCGGCCCCCGCACGGCGAAGGCAAGCCGGCCGAAATCCTCAGCCGAGTGGCGAGCGGTGACGTGGTGCCGCTGGAGAACCTGGACCCGGCCGTCAGCGGCTGGGTGGCGAGTCTCATGACCCGTGATCGGCAGGCTCGTCTGCAGACCGCCCGGGAGGCGCTGCGCCAGTTGCCCGGCCCATGAACTTCGACGAGCTCCGCCACAGCGTGATCAATGGCCGGTATCGACTGACGGAGGTCCTGGGCGCCGCGGGCGGCAGTGCGGTCTTTGCGGCTGACACCCTGGAACGTTTCAAGGTGGTGGGACGGTGCGCGGTGCGCATCCTGCAGCCCTCCGACGACGTGACGTCGCCCCCCTTCCTGCCCGACGTGTCCGCCATGCTGCAGTCGGTCCATCCGAGCCTGATGCGCACCACCCAGACGGGAGACATTCGCACGGGTCCCGCGGCCGGCTGCATGTTCCTCGTCGAGGAACTGGCCGAGCGTCCGGCCAGCGCCGGCGACATCCTGCCCATGACCCGGGAGGTCGTCGCCACCTTGAGGTATCTACACGAGCATGACAGTCTTCACGGTCGGGTCAAGCCGAACAACATCCTGCAGGTCGCCGATACCTGGAAGCTGGCCCATCCGGCCCAGGTGCCTTCGGCGCACCTGCTGGCGCATGCCATCGCCGGGCAGGGCCTCGCCTATGTGGCCCCCGAGGTGCTGATCGGACCTAGTCTGCCCGCGGCAGACGTGTGGGGGCTGGGGGCTACCCTGCTCGCCCTTCTTACCGGCCGACCGCCCTTTGAGGCGGCGAGTGTCGAAGATCTCGCCCGGGTCCTGTTGACTGACAGTCCTCGAGTGCCGGAGGACCTGCCCCCGCCCTTCGACCTGATCGTGCCCGGATGTCTGCAACGTGACCTGGAGCGGCGCTGGTCGCTGCCACGAGTGGCGGCGGTGTTGTCCGATACGCTGTATGTCCCGGAGCCCTGCCCACCCCCCCGGCCACGCCTCAGCGCACCGGACACAGGCGCGGCCCGATCCCTATCGATTCCGGCCCGGGTCCGCTGCCTGCAATGGTCTGGCGACGTGCTGCTGGCCGGGCTCAATGACGGGACGGTTCTCGCCTGGCGTGACGCGGAACTGGTGTGGAAGACGTCGCTCTCGGGCCCCGTCGTCGGTCTCGCCCACCACGACCCGTGGCTGTCGGCAGCGTTGCGAAATGGCACGGTGCATCGCCTCGACCTCGCCACCGGCCAGCCTTTGCAGGCCTTCGACACCGGTCACGAGGTGTTTGACGTCGCCACCGATGGCCGACGGCTCTACGTCAGCCTGGGGCAGGCCGGCCTGGGCGCGCTGCACCCCGACGACGGCCGGCTCGAGCTGGTTTCACCCCATCCGAGCTGGCGTCTGGCAGCCGGCGCCCCCCGGCTGTCCGGGGCAGTGGATGGGCGGGTCTGGCGGGATCACCCGCACCCCATCGCGGTGCATCCGGGTCCGGTCAGTGCCGTGGCATGCCAGGGCGAGCGCAGCATCAGTGCATCGTGGGCGGGCACCCTCTTCTCCTCCCCGGGGGAACCGCTGCAACCGGGCGGGGCGCCCATCCTCTGCCTGGACGCCACGCCGCACGCCGTGGCTGCAGGCTCCGCCGACGGCACGGTCCGCTGGTATTTCCGGTCCGGTGCGGCGCGCGTGCTGCCGCTCTCGACCGCCCCTCTGACCGCACTGGCCGTATCGAACCACACCATGGCGGCAGCCACCAGCCAGGGAAAGTTGCAGCTCTGGCCGCTGCCACAGGAGGCCCCCCGATGAGCAACTCCATGCCGCCCCACGTCGTCAACTTCCTGGCGCAGGAGGGCCCGCTCCGCTGTGTGGCGCCCGCGGTGGCGGACCTGGTGCCGAGGTTGGCCTTGCGGCAGTACCGGCGCGGCAACATCCTGTGCCGCGAGGATGATCCTGCGGACATCGCGTGGATTATCGTCAGCGGCTGGATCCGACTGTATCGGTTCACCCGGGATGGCGACGAGAAAGTCATCGGCTATCGAGGCCGCGGCCAGTTTGCGGGCGAGGCCGCCATGCTGGACAACAGCCGCCAGGAGTGTGTGGCCGAGGCCTACACCGACGCCCAGTGCGTCGTCATGATGCGGGCTGACTTCTATCGGTTGTTGGCCGACCATTCCGACTTCATGCGGGAGACGCTGCGGATGGTATCAGCCGACCGCGCTCGACTCGCCCGCGACCTGGTGGACCTGTCCATTCTCGATGCCCGTCGACGCCTGATCTGCACCCTCATGACCCTGGCAGACCGATACGGCACGGTCGATGCGAAAGGCACGCTGCGGCTGTCTCTGCCCATGACGCAACTGGAGCTGGCCGCCATCATCGGCGCCACCCGGGAGACGCTCTCCCGACTGTGCAGCGGCCTGCCCGAGGTCCGCATCGAACAAAAGGAGCTGTCGATAACCAACTGGGCAGAATTCCAGGCGCTCCACCCGGCGAAGTGACGGCCATCAACAAAAGGGGTTCCAGACGCCCAGTCTTTCCCACCCCCGCCCAAGATGTTAACGCGCCAAGGCGGCCCCCATCACCCCTGGTCAGCGTGGGTGAGCGATACCATGACGTCATGCCCACATCTACGACAAACCGTACCCATTCATTCAGGCAGAACGCCTTCCGTCGGCCCGCCGAAGCCCATCGGCTCGATGCCTACATTCGACAGCAGGCCGAACACACCACCGAAGTCGCCCTGGAGGTGCGCAAGAGCGCCATCTCCCTGCTCGATCGGATCAAGCACGGCCTGTTCAACGGGGCCCGAGAGTCGACGGTCGCCCTGTTGGAAGAATTGCAGGACGGCCTTCGGCAACTGGCCGATGAAAGAGTCGCCGGCTACCACGTCAACATACGGAAGGCGAAGCAACTGCTGAAGAGCCTGCAGGAGCACCGGTACGCCACGCTGGACGGCCGCACGCTCCACCTGGAGTCGGCGGGCCGGGAAACCACCGCCACGGGCCGCGTCGATCTCGACGTATCGGCCTGGGACTATCTCGTCAACATCCTGGTCGGCGAACCTGCCGAAGTCGCCAGCGGACGGTATCGGATCGTGCGAAGCACCATCACCTGGGGTGCCCAGACCGCGCGCATGGATCCCATCGACGACCAGGGTCACCGGGTCGGCCAGGGACTGGAGAACCTCACCCGGTTTGCCGACGAGGTCTCATGTCGGGTGGTCGGCCTGTTGCAGGCCGGCGAGTCGCCGTGGAGGGATCACCCCATCTACGCCGACCTCGATCGGTTGCGCGCCGGGCTGGCCACCTTGAGCAGCCACCGCCCGGACCCCATCGCCCTGTGGGCATGTCGCGCCGTCTCCGCGACGACCGAAATCCAGAGGACGGGCCTTCTCGGCCGGCTGTGGCCCGTCCGTCGAACCGTGAAGGCTCCGCTCCGGGCCCTGTACCGCGGCGGCTGGATCGTCGACTTCCACCGCGAAGAATCGCTCCTGCAATATGTCCGGTGCATGCCAGTCTATATCGACGCCACGTTTCAACAGGAGCCGACCGGCTCAGCCTCCCCCTGACGGCGGATCGATAGCGGGCTCGTTCGGGTCGGGGAGGTCCATGGGCACCACCATGACCTGGCCCATCCTCGCAAACGACAAGCGGTCGTGCACTTTGCGGATGAGCCACAAGGTCTTGTCCGACTGCGGAGGGCCCAGCGGAATCAACATGCGCCCTCCATCGGCCAACTGGTCCAGCAGCGCCTTGGGCACCCGCGGCGGGGCGGCCGTTACCAGAATGGCGTCATACGGAGCGTGCTCCGCCCACCCCTGGGATCCGTCGCCGATGCGGAGATGGATGGTGTCGATACCCAGCCGGCGCCAGGTGCTGGCCGCCCGACGTCCCAGCTCCGGAAGGATTTCGATACTGTAGACATCGCGAGCCAGGCAAGCCATCAGGGCAGCCTGGTAGCCCGACCCCGTGCCCACCTCGAGCACCCGGTCGGCGCGGTGCAAGGTGAGGTACTGCGCCTGCAACGCCATGAAGACGGGGGTGGGAATGGTCTGCCCCCATCCGACAGGCAGCGTGCGGTTCTCGTAGGCGTGCTCCTGCTGCTCGGCCGGCACGAAGTCCTGGCGGGGAATGCGCCGGGCCGCCGAGAGAACGTCGGCGTTGCGAACCCCCATGGCGGGCAGGAGGTCTCGCACCATCTGGTGGCGGCGCGCCACGAAGGCGGCGTCCTCGGCCTCCGTGAAGGCCCACCCCGTCCAATGATAGTCGTGGCGTTCGACATTCCCGGCTCGGAGTTCGGTCGAATGCAGGATGCGCCCCTCCATCTCGATACGCTGTACCCGCTGGGGGAGGGCCGAACTGAGCCAGTGCATGCGCCACTCGCTCCCCTCCCGCCCGGGTCCGACGACGCCGATGTGCTGGGTGAGGGGCCGCACGCCCTCTGGCACGTCCCAGTGGTCACCGGCCCAGAATTTTTCGCCCGTCACGGTGCGCAGGAGCAACACGAGATCGGTCTGACCGTCGAACACCGTCGCCGGGATGGCCTGCACAATGTATCGATCGGCAGGGCTCTGCCAGACCGGCTCCCCATCCTTTACTACGACGAGCCGGCCACCCGACAGAACGGCTTCGCCTCTGGCCAGGGGGATGTGCGTGGCGGCCAGCGCGGGGGGTTCGACGACCAGGCGATCGCCCAGGGTATCGGCCGTCCCGCCCAGTTCGCGACACAGAATGCAGAGTCGCTGGAGAATGTCCTGGGCTTGCAGGCCTTCGGCCGGTCGCGGCCGGCCCCCGTCGATCGTCACCGGCGCCAGCGTGCAGTCGGTCGCGCCAGCCTGGGTCAGGATGACCCGGGCCACGGCGGTTTCGGTTCGATAGCCGAGGGCTCGAGGCCAGACGAAGTTGCCCATCGAATAGAGCACGATGCCCCGGCCGTGGCGTTCGACCCCCTGCCACACGTGCGGGTGGCTGCCCAGCACCAGGCTGGCGCCCGCATCGACCAGACGGTCGGCCAGTTTCCTCTGGTCGGGCAGCGGACGGTCGTCGTCCTCCTGGCCCCAATGGAGCGATACTAGAACGATATGCCCCGCACCGGCCAGCGCCCTCACTCGGGCCTCCATCACGTCGGGTGCCAGCCGACAGACGGGAAAGTCTGGCCGGGCCGCCTCGTAGCTGGCGCTGTAACCCAGTATCGAAAGGGTCAGGCCGTGCACCTCAAGGGTCTGCTCGCGGCAGCCCTCGACCCCCACCGGTCGGATGCCGGCGCGCTCGACCGCGCGCACGGTGCTGGCGACACCGGCCGTCCCATAGTCCATCATGTGGTTGTTGGCGAGGCAGAGCAGGGAGAACGGCAGACCCACTGCGGCCGCCGGGTCCTCCCGGTGGTGGATGAGGCGACCGGAGACGGGTTGCCCCCCGGCCACGAGCGGGGTCTCGAGGTTGGCAAAGGTGATATCGGCCCCCGAGAGGAGCGGCAGGATGGCATCACAGGGATGGGGCAGATCCAGCGACGGCAAGACGTCCCCGACTGCTGCGATGGTGACGGACGGGGGGGCCTGAGCGAAAACGAGGGGCGACGCGACGGCCAGAAAGAGCAGCAGGAGAACCCGTTTCACTTCGCGCCCAGTTGCATGCACCACAGGTGGGGAACGCCCCCATGGCGGCGGGAGACGAAGACGATTTCGGACGCCTCATGCCAGACCGGGGCCGTATCGCTTTCCAGGCTCTGGGTCAGGCGGACGGGCGACGTACCGTCCGCATTCATCACCCAGATGTGGTCGTGGCCGTCCCGATCCGATACGAAAGCGACCATGGCCTTGTTGGGAGACCACGTCGGAAAGCGATTGTGGCCTCCGCCGTGCGTCAGCGCCGTGGGCTTACGCCCCGAGACGTCCGTCAGGTAGATGTCATGCCCGTCGGAGTAAACGACGTTGCCGTTGGAGGCCGCGTCGCCATCCTCCCCCGCCCGGATGACAGAGAGGCTGGGCGACCGGGGACTACGATGCGACCAGGGGCCGATCGTGGCCGGATCCAGACTCGACAGTCGGGCGCCGTCCGATATGAGAATGCGCTCGTCTCGATCGTAGTCGGCGCCCCCCGCGGGTTTGACGTCAAAAGCTCGCATGGTGGCCCCGGCCGACAAGCCGGAGAAGATGCGCCGGGTCCCGTGCTGGTACGGATACTGGGGGCCGGTATCTCTTTCTCCCCGTCCGCCCTCGACGATCTGGTAGTCGTACAGGGTGACGTTGCCACCGCTCTGGCGGAAAGCGAATTTGCATTCGAAGGGCAGCCAGCAGGGGATATCGGCATCCAGGTCCGGCGGCGTCAGGGCCATCTGGTCGGAGCCGTCGCTGCGCCCGATGAACACCTGGGAGTGCCCGCCCTGGCGGGTGGCGAACAGCACCTGGCCGCCGGAGGGGGAGATGCTGGGCGAGGTGTCGCCGTCTCGTCCCCAACTGATCTGGCGAAGCGAGCGCACGACCAGGTTGGCGGCCCGGGCGGTCCAGGGCGGATCGTTGTCTTCCGGATGCGATACAGACGGCCCCAGGGTAGCGGTGGCCGCCGCCAACCATGCCGATCGGGGCGGTGGCTTGCTCGAGACCTGGGCTTCCCACTCGTGGTCGTCCAGGCGATCTTTCGAGGTGAATTCATAGTGGGAAAACACCGCGCCCCGCACCGCGACCAGGTGGCCGTCGATGGGCACCAGCGCGACGACCTCCTGCGGCAGGCCGACGCCCTCTTCGAGGCACAACCCGGCCCGCAGGTCGGTATGCACGTCGGCCACCAACGCCATGCTGGCCCCCTCGGTGCCCCCCACGCTCGGCTTGGGCTCGACTTTCTTGTGCACCTGTTCCATGACGCGGCCGAATTCGCGAATCACGTTGTAGTCGTCGAGGCTGAGGGCAGACCCGCTCAACTCCTCGTTCGATATGTCTTCCATGCGACGGACGGTCGTTTCATACAGGGTGCCGACGTCTCGCACGCTGGGCGGCAAGAGCCCCTCTTGCTCGAGCAACAGGCGGGTGCGGCGGCACATGTCGCCCAACCGATGGTAGACCTCGGGCTGCGGTTCGACATACCCCTTGGCCAGCACCATGGGCACGAAGTGGCGGCCCTCGCCGCCTTCCGCGTAGGTCGACTGGGCATAGAGAATGGTGTCGTGGCGCAGCTCGGTCCAGGCCGACAGGGCGGTGTTCAACGACTTGGCAGCCCAGGCCGGCGTGTGCATGAAAGACGGGGCGTGGGCAGGGACCTGGAACAGGGTGCGCATGGCATCCAGCCACGACCAGTACGCGTTGCTGGTCCAGCGCGCCGAGGGCAAGGCGGCCACCCAGTGTTGCATGGCCCTCAAGTGGGCCGCATAGGGCGGGTAGTGCGACTCGGACTTCAGTTGCACGGTAGCGGACAGGGCCGACCCGAGAGCCGCCATGACATCCTGCCCCGACACCATGCTTCGTTGGGGAACCTTCGGATAGCACAACTGGCTGAGGATATGGCTATCCGCCACGTACCGCTGCCCGGCCAGGCGAAAGGCGGGATCCAGGTCGCCGGGCTTCAGGGCCAGATGCTGGAAGGTCTTGATGCGACCGCCATCCAGCAGGTCGACCATGGATGGGGTCCGTCCCCAGACTCGATGCATCAGATCCTGATATTGCCTGGGACCGACCGACGCCGGGTCGCCGACGAACCAGGCCACCACCCGGTCGAACCGATCCCATAGGGCAAACCCGGGTCCGTTCATGGCGAGGGTGAGGAGTGCCGCCTGGCGCAGGGCCGCCGGAGACTTGGGCGAGAGATAGGCCCGCCCCAGCCACATCTGGGCCCGGAAATAGCGCTCCAGGGTCTCGCTGTCGGTGTAGTGGCCGCGGGGCTTGTACTGGCTGTAGTCCTCGACGTGGCCCAGGAGGGGCGACGCGGCGGGGCCAGAGGCGTCGACGATGAGCTTCAGCTCTTGTCGAACCGGGGTCGAGACCTCGGCCGGTACTGAGAGATGCGGATCCAGGAGGGCGCTCGCCACCGAGAGGAACGCCAGATTCGCCCGAGCCGCCTGCCGCCACGCTGGGGAGGGGGCCGTCCGCATCTGCCGGCGGGTGGCCTTCGTCAGGGTATCGAGCATGCGGCTCTGCAGGTCCACCAGGGCATGCCGCTCCACCTGTTCCAGGCTGAAGTCGAAGTACTCGTGGCCGTAGTGCATGATGGCATCCGACGTGATGAAGGCGGGCCGATCCTCATAGCGGAGAGACTCGTACATCTCGTAGAAGTGCCGCCAGTGACTCCGATAGGTGTCGCCGGGCTGGTCCTGCAGGATGACGAAGCCGTTGCTCTCCAGACTCCGGGCCACGGCTTTGTCCCGCCACTCCGGCACGCTGCGGGCATTGAGCACGTCATCCAGGCGATAGAGGGGCTTGGCCTGGGCTGGAGCCAGGATGACCAGAAGGGCGAGCGCGAGGGGTGCAATTTTCTTCATTTACCCATCATGCCATGACGCCCGCCATCATGGAAGAGCCTACGCCGGATGCGAGGCCTGCCACGCGAGGCGGCGGTCGGCGTCCTTCGCGATACGCGCCACAATGTCGTCCAACGCCATCCACGTCTCCCACGGGGGCGCCTGGTCCTGGCAGAGGCCGTAGCTTCATGCGATCAGACTCGCCAGGAGCGCCCCCAGCAAAGCGAGCGGCATGGCGATGGCGCCGACTTTCAGAAAGCGCCAGAAGCTGACGTCCAGCCCCTCGCGGCGGAGCGCGATGAGCCAGAGGATGGTGGCCAAGGACCCGGTCACGGACAGGTTGGGGCCCAGGTCGACCCCGATCAACACGGCCCGGGCCAGCAACGAGGGGGCCTGGGCCGCGTGCACCGTGGCCCCGGCGAGGAGGCCGAGGGGAAGGTTGTTCACCAGGTTGTTGGCCACGCCGACGACGAACCCCGTGGCGAGGGTCCCAGGGGCAGGAGGCAGACGGGCAGCGGCTTCCAGCCAGTCGCGGGTGGCGTTCAAGGCCCCCTGGGAGACCACCCCGTCGACCAGGACGAAGAGGCCAGCCACCAGGAGCAGCGTCGACCAACTGATGCTGCGAAATAGTGGGAGCGGATTCTGCCGGGCTACCGCGCAGACGACCGCCGTAGTGGCCAACGCGGCCAGGCAGGTGGGCAGGCCCAGGGACAGACCTCGGGCCGAGGCGATGAGGACCACCAGCACGACCGAGGCCAGGCCGACAAGCACTCGGATCGCCGGTGGGGTAAGTGCGACGGCCGTCACGTCGCTGTGCACGGACTGGAGATCGCGAGCGAAGACCGCTCGCAGCACCCCATACGTCACCACGATGGAGACGACGGATGGGAGGATAAACCACGACAACCACTGACCGACCGGGGGAACGTTGCCGCGGTACACCACGAGGTTGGCCGGATTCGATATCGGCAAAACGAACGAGGCGGCGTTCGCAATCAAGGCGCAGACGAACAGATACGGCAGCGGGTCCGTCCGGGCCTTGCGAACGGCGGCCAGGATCGCGGGGGTGAGAACCACGGCCGTAGCGTCGTTCGACATCAAGACTGTGACGACCGTTCCCACGCCGTACACGAGCCCCAGGAGACGTACCCCCGACCCCTGCGCGGTGCGCAGCGCCCACGACGACAGCCAGTCGAAGACGCCGTATTGACGGGCCAGTTCCGACAAAAGCATCATGCCGATCAGGAAAAGGTAGACGTCGGTGCCCTCCACAACCGCCTGCGCCGCCAGGCCAACGGGGACCAGTCGAAGGAGAACCAGCAAGAGAGCACCGCCGCACACCCACCAGGCTTCCGGCAGACCCCGCGGGCGAACCAGCATGAGTCCGATACTGAGCGCAACGATGGGGAGGAGCACCGCGGTGCTCTTCCCCACCCAGTCGTCAGCGCCTGCGGTGGCAGGCTGGACCTGGGTTCGTTCACCAAATGTTATCCTTTCGCAAATCTTCTCTCCATTTACCCCGGGGGGTGACCGCTGCTAGAGTAGGAAATATGCAGAGCCTCCAAGGTAGCTACGGCCCGCCCGTACCGCAGTGGACCCCGCGTGCGGGCAACCCCAGCGGCCCCGCGGCGGCCCGGGATGCGGCTGACCCGTCGATATGGTCGAAACCTTCCGGGTACCAGTTATCCGATGGCTCCAGCCGGTGGGACCTGCCGTTGGGCGGCACCACGCTGTATCATCCCGGACGGCACGTCGGGTTCAATCAGCAGAACCAGCCGGTCTATTGGGATGACCCCGGCATCGGCGAGACCTGGGTGCGGGATCGGGGGGGGCGCAGCCCCGACTATCGGCTGCCGCCCAACACGCCGGTGGCTCTGACGCCCCAGACGGAGATCTACCTCGGCAGCCCTCGAGTCCAGGGAACGTACCACCTGCATCTGAGCCAACAGTCCCCGGCGCTGCGGGCTCCAGCTCCGCCTCCTCCCCCGCCGCCGCCCGTGACCGCGGTGGCACACGCCGCCACCGTCGTGGTCCAGCGGGCAGCGGTGGCCGCCCTGCCCGCCCCGACCGGCGTGGCGCTGCAGACGCTGGCCGATTTCCAGACGTTCGCCCACAACCACCAGGGCCAGTCGCCAGCCTTCTACGCCAACCACTTCCATGCCGCCGCCCACGAGATGGGGCGTGAAGCGGCCCAGCAAGGCCGGGCGGCGCAACAGCGCGGCGTCACTGGGGCACACCTGGCCGCTCGGGCGAACGGTGCCGTCGTCGACCTGCCCCGCCGAGCCGACGGGGCGGCCTTGCCGACGATCGTCGTCCCAGACGTGCACGGACGCAAGGAAATGATTGCCCGGGTGCTGTCGTACCGAGGCGACAAGGGGCAGGGCATATCCGACGCGGACGGCAAGGTCATGCTGGGGTCCGACGGTAGACCCGCGACGGTCTTCGAACTGGTGCAGACGGGCCGCGCTAACCTGGTCTTCGACGGT
>DASYBA010000763.1:0-14033 GCA_036501005.1 Candidatus Xenobia bacterium
TGTCGGATGTTGAGGCCCGCCTCATTCTGAACCTGCCCATCGGGAGCCTGCTCCATCTGCCATGTCGGTTCGACGCCCGATGGCGCCGCATGGCGACTTCGGAACACACCTCGCCGTCATGCTCCGACCTGGCAGCCAGCAGGACGAGCGCCCGCCACTTGAGTAACCTCCATCAGTGCGGTGCGTCAGGCGCTAGCGGATCGGGGGTTGAAGGTCCGGCGGTTGGAGTGACGGCGCGCAATTTTGGATTCGCAGGAAACGCCACCCCGTCGTAGATTTCGACCAACAGAACGCGTATCCCCAGCTCGGGGAGCTCCAACATTTCATCGGGCCGGTCGTAGGCGCGTAAAACCCACGACCCGCCCAGTTGCCGGGCGAAGTGCTCTATGCTGACCCGGTCCTGGGCGATCACAACATAGTCCTGGATGGATTCGACCGTGCGATAGTGGTCGAACTTTCGGCCCCGATCGTAGGCTTCCGTGCTGGGCGACAAGACCTCGATAATTGCTGAGGGATTGAGCAGAGTATCTAGCTGGCCGTCCTCAAAGCGGCGCTCCCCACAGACAGCGACGATATCTGGATACGTATAGAGGCCCGTCGGGCTGACCTTCACTCGCAGGTCGCTGGAATACACTCTGCACGGCCGCGCCTTGAACTGGATGGCAAGAGCCGTCACTACGTTTGTCTTGATGGACTCGTGCGGCTCAGAAGCCCCAGACATGGCGAACATCTGGCCATCGTAAAACTCGCTCTTGTGCTCGGCCTTCCGCTCGATCTCCAGATACTCCTCTGCCGTCAATTTGCGCTGTGGGAGCGTCATATCAGGGGGTTCTACGGTTGTCGCCGCAGGTCCCTCATCTCGCCGGCCAGAACCCCGACCGCGCATGCTCCCTGAAGTGACCACGGTCCAGCCCGACCCAGGACTTCCACCCGTCGAGTACATCCGTATCGGTGATGGGCCAGGGCGCGTCGTCATTCTGCCCGGCAACCCTGGTTCCGCCCGCTTCTACCTTCCCTTCATGACCAGCCTGCACGAACGCCTGGGCGCAGAAGTCATCGCCCTTTCGTACCCGGGCCACGAATTCCGGCAGCCGTCATCTCGCTGCCTGTCCCTCGACGAAACCATCCAGTGGGCCCGCGGCTTTCTCCAGCAATGCCCGGGCCCGCTGGCCGTGGTGGGCCATTCGATAGGCGCCCACATTGCCATGCAGGCGTTGTCGGACCGTTCGATACCCATTATCGCCACCTTCCCGTTCCTGCAGTTCACGGGAGCGTCCCGACGACAACGCATGCTGCATTGGATGGTGTGGCATCTGGGTCCCGTGCGGGCGGTGGTCGCCGCGCACCGGCTGCTGGTTCCAGATACGGTCAAGCGCCGTTGGGGGCGCCGTGACTTTCGCCATGAGGCCGCCCTCGCAGCCGCCATCGACGTCTTGCGAGACGCATCCGTGAAGGCTACGCTGACGCTGGCCCGCCACGAATTTGCCGACCTGGCCCGGCCTTTCGAACTGCCGCGCCCATTCCTTCAGGTGCTGTGTGCCGAGGCCGACCACTGGTTCCCCACAGCCCACCGTCGCAGGCTCCAAGCCCTCCAGGACGGTGTCCAGGAGGTGCCGGGCGTTCAACACGCCTTCGCGGTATGCCCCCACCAGAGTGAGGTGGTTGCGAGACTGGTCGCGGACGCCCTGACGCCCGTCTTCCGGGCATGAGCGCCAGAACCGATCAAGGATGTGTTGGAGCGGTCTCGGAAGGCGTGACCTCGGGCTGTTCGGGGACCGGCACGGGCTCATCTTTCCCCGGATCAACCAGGTCGTGGGCCTTGTGGGCGACGGCCTGCGCCGCGTGGCCTATTTTTTGAGGCAGGTGCTGCACGAGATTTTTCGCGTCGTGGGCCAGGCCCTTGATGCTGCCCCAGTTCTGCCCGGCCACGGCCATCCCGTAGATGACGTTGCCGGCGACGACGAGAGGGAACATGCCCGTCATGACGCCCGCGGCGCCCAGGCCGCTGGCACCAATCTTGACGAGGCCGGAGACCAGGTCTCGCTTCTGATGGTCGCAGTGGAAATTGTACAGGTCGCGGCCGCCGTCGACCACGCCATAGATAATGCCGGTCGCCGCATAGATGGGATTGGCTATCGACATGATCAAGTGCGGCACGCTCATGCCGCCGAACCCCTGAGCATACACGGCCAGCGAGGACAGATCGTTCAAGACCCCCGCCCCCCCGGTGGTGGTATCGACAACGCCGTTGACCTTGGCGTTATGGGTCTTGGCGGCCTTGATTTCCTTGATGCCGTAGAGCGTCTGGGGGATGCTGCCGGTCAGCGGAATCGGGCTCTGGGAGGCATACCGCAAGAGCCGGCTGGTAGCGCCGTGCTGATCGAAAGATTCGGGCTCCGCGTCGAGGCGCTGATGTGGCTTGCGGGGGGGTACTGCGGGTCTGGATCCGGCCGATACGGGGGTTGTCACGGTTAGCAGCCTTCCACTGGTTGTTCCCCTAACCGTACCAGACACGGATTAACAACCTGTGGGAAGCCTGTTAAGGTTTTGTGACAGGAAGAGCTGGCGAGTCTAGGCCCACGCCTCAACGTGACGTCCATCCTGGTCGTGCAGGGCCCCGGGGGCATGGGCAAGAGCGCCCTGGTCGGCCACTGGCTGGAAACGCACCCGGACAAGCGGGCGTTCGTGTGGAGCCTCTACCAGCAGGCGGCCCCGGAGCCGTTCCTCGACGCCCTGGCAGACTACCTCGGGATCAGCGGCAGCGACGCCCGGGGCCTGGGACGGGTCGATGTCGTGCTGGCGGCCTGGGCCCTCGCCGAGCCGTTCATCCTCGTCCTCGATGGCCTGGAGCGGGTGCAAATGCCGAATGGGGGGCTGCAGGACCCGCTCTTGGAGTTGTTCCTGGAGAACCACCCTGCCGCGGCCCGGGTGCTGGCGACGACGCGCTGGCCTTTGAAGATCGGTGTGCCGGTGGAGCACATGGCCCTCGAAGGGCTGAACACTCTGGCCGCGGCAGCCTATCTCAACACTCGGGGAGTTCGCCACGGGGCCGAGTTGTTGGCCCTCAAGGTCGGTTGCCATCCGCTGTCCCTTGCCCTGGTAGGTGGTTTGGTAGGGCAATACCTCGACGGCGATGGCCAACAGTTTATCAGCACGGCGTCCAACTGGTTCATCGACCCCCGGCACCCCGAGGGCACGATGACGAGTCACGCTCTGGCCATGGCAGCGGCGCAACTGCCCGAATCATTGGCGTTCCTGGTGAGCGTCCTGTGCACGTTCCGGGAGCCGGTTGACGACGCCACCGTATCCAAGATTGCGAGCTTCTTTCCTCAGCACATCCAGGTGGGCGACGTATCGG
This sequence comes from Candidatus Xenobia bacterium, assembly GCA_036501005.1. Lineage (GTDB taxonomy): Bacteria > Vulcanimicrobiota > Xenobia > RGZZ01 > DASYBA01 > DASYBA01. The sequence goes on from DASYBA010000763.1 coordinate 3,359, forward strand.
AAAGCCTGGTCCGATTGAAAATGTTGGGTTTGGTCGAACGGACCCCGGTAGGGTGGAGCGCCCACGCGGCCGTCCAGGAGCACTGGCAGATCCGCCTGGATGCGCAGTCCATCCACATACTGGCAGCCGACCACCTGTGGGACAAGGTGCGCACGCACGAACTCGTGCCGAGCCAAGTGGATCTGGCAGAAACCTACCTGCACCATCTGCTGGAAGGCGGGCGCCTGGTGGACGCCCTCGGTTTCTATCGAACTCGCCTGCAGCCCATCCTGGCCGTCGAATGGGGTCGATATGAGGCCAGCGAACGCATGGTGCGGCGTTTGCTGGAACACTTTCCCGGCGATGCCTCCCTGCATAACGACCTGGGGATTGCGTTGGACTTGATGGGACGGACGGAGGAGGCCTCCAAGAGCTATCTGCGAGCGCTGCGGCGACGCCTGCGACACAAGCGATATGGCGATGCACGGGCCATTCTCGCCAACCTGGTGGAGAATGCCCTCCAACGGGGACGACTCCCGATGGCCGAACGCTGGGCCAGGCGCTTTCGGCGGTACACCGTCCTCTTCGGCAACCCGGCACGAGAGCCTGCAGGGTTCTTCTATCACTGGTACGTGCGCATGCTGCGAGGTCGCCCCTCCGTGCCGCCGGACGCGGTATTCGACGCTTACCCGGCCGGCAGCATTCCCGTCATGGTCGCGGACGCCTGGATTCGACACGGGCTGCGCAAACCGGCCGGCCGCCTGGCGGAGCGCAATGCCAACGGGGTCCGGGCCCGAGACGTGACGGCGTGGAGCCTCCTCCGCAAGGCGCAAGCCGAGGGGACGCCGGGCCCGCCAGTCGAAGAAGTGCGGGCTAGTGGCAACCGCCTGCTCCTGGCGGAGACGCTGATATTGCATGGATGCTACGAAGAGGCCCTGTCCGTCGCTGAGCAACACGGCTTCGGCCTGGTGGAGATCGAGGCATTGAGAGCCCTGGGAAGGGAACGCCAGGATGAAGGCCTGGGCGACGAGGCCACCCGCATGGCCGAAGACCCGCGTATCGACTACGCGTGGGGGCAGCGCCTGGACAAGCCTCCCCCGCCGTTTCCTCAGGTCAGCCGGGGCCCCTGCTCAGGCTACTGGCCGCAGACGCTGGACATCCCGGAGTGGCCCGTCCCGAAAGAGCCTCTACCGATTCTCGTCACCATACCCTACGCCGACAGGATGCGGCCTTTCGTTCTGCCCGTCCGGCCTGACTTCGCGGAAGTCAATCACCACACTCTGTTCGCCACCATCCAGTGGGAGGCCGGATATTGCCAGCAGCACCCGGAGGATATCGATCACCGGTATCATCTCAATGTCGCTTTGGCGATGGCCTACATGAGCATTTTGTCCGGCCATCTGACCGAAGGCCTCCTGCTGTATATCGAACCGCTTCTAAGCGCCAATCTCTCCTTGGTAGGCAACCCCTGCCAGCGCCACGCGGCGACTCTGGCTGGGCTGCTCGAAGTCTCTGACGGTGACCCCAGGCTCATGGCTGTCGGATGGTACAACCTGGGCTCGTACCTGGAGTTCACGGGAGACTCTGAGCTGGCCATGGCGTGTTTCGCCAGAAGCCCTCTTGCGGAGTGGTATCCGGCCGGTCCGCCCCTGTCATGTGCCCTTGATCCCGAGAGCCTGGCTCGGCTCATCAGTCAGTGGAGCCGCCTGCGCGGCGAGGACTACCCCGAGTCCCTGGAAGTGATGGTCCCTGACGGTCTCCCAGAGGTCCCGACCTGCGGCGATCCCGCCGTCTATCGGGTCCTCCGCAATCGGGCCCGTTTCCTGGTCGGATGCCGCCGGCATCGCCAGTTCTACGACTCGACCCTCGGCTGGCTGAAGAGGCGCGCTGCATGGCCTGCCACAAGGGTCCCTGAGTGGAGAGACCAGCTTCCCCTGGAGATCGTCCCCCGCCCCGGCCACCTCCCCAGCATTATCCTGAACCGCTAAACGTCGACAACCTCTGGCAATGGTCGCATGGGCTTGTTGCAACCATTACTCGCGGTTGCACCGAAGCCTGCCCGTGGAAAGTGCGAACGTGTGCCGCTCGCATCGTCCGAGAGCGGGGCAATCGATACCCGACTTCCGGGGCGCCACGCCGATGGGTCCGGGAATGGTATGATGTTGCAGCTTCTGCCATATGCGTCACCATAATCCGTGACTCATCATACCCTGACTGCAACATCATACCAGACCCGATGCCAGTCCAGGCGGGAAGCTGCCACGGGATTCCCGGGCCGCCCCAAGCTCGAAAAGCCTGATGGAGCGCTCATCATGCTATATATGGGAAGGCTTCCCGCTGACGGAAGATATACGCTGTCAAGACTGGTGTTCTTTCCTATATATCGAACGCTGGCGGACTGAACCCTGGAAATGCAGCCACCCTTGCCTGCCAGGGCGGGCAACTGGCACGAATTGCCCGTCTGGACGGGCAATCGACACAGGATCCCCGAGCCGCCCCAAGCTCGAAAGCCTGGGATAGCGCTCATCTTGCTATATATGGGAAGATTTCGTGCTATCGAAAGATATGCGTTGTCAAAACTGGTGTTCTTTCGTATATATCGAACAGCGGACGGACTGGATGCAGCCACCGCTTGCCCGCTGGCAACGAGACCGAAGTGCGAACGTGTGCGCATCATCTCGTGGACATGTGGCAGCCCAGGATTGGCGGGTGCGGGACGCCAACTTTGTGGCGATGGGCAGGCGAATGCGGGACGTGCTCTGGCTCGGCGCAGTGGTGGTCGTCATCGCCTGGCCGCAGCCTTTTACCACCGCGTAAAGCACCAGGCCTACAACCTCGAAGACACTCAGATAGACTACCAGTCGGGAGGAGCCTTCTCGCCTCTGCAAAGCTACGTCTTCCATCTGGACAGCACCACGACCGGCGTCAGGTGGACCGCGACCGCCCGCTGGTATCACGGCCCCCTCAAGAGCACCTCTGGGACCATCAGCATGGACGCACTACGCCAACTCCTGGGGGGCCTTGAGACTTATGGCGTCTGGACACTGGGCGATACCGGGCCCATTCTGCAGCCCACGGATCAGGCCACCACCCAGTTCGCCATACGGAGTGGGTCGCGCCGGCATGTGATGCGTTTCTACGGAGCGCCCTCCACGGCACACGCGGCATTTCTGGCCTATGTGCAAACCACCATCATCGCCCGCAACTTCGCTGGCCTCGTAGACCACCGCTGAAGCGGTTACAAGCTCGTAACACCTCCCCCCGCCCCCCCGTGCTACCATGTCAGGACAAACGTGGAGGAGTACGCCATGTCCACCATCCAGCCGAAGACCCAGGGCACCGGACAGCATCCCACTTACTGGAAGGTCGGTGAGAAGAATCTGTCGCTGGACACGATTCTCGACGAGGTCAAGTTCGTCTTCTCCCCCCTCCCCGAAGAAGCGCCTCCGCAGCACGGCGAGCTGTACCAGCTCCAGCCCACGGGCGCCGACGGCACCTGGAAGGTCCTCAAATCAGCCGGGCAGACCAGCCCCAACGGCCAGGACATTCCTGCCGACGCCGTCGTCAACAACCGGGTCGTCATCGGCGTGGAGGGCATCAACTCCGATCCCTCCTATTACACCAACGCTTTCACCCACCTGATGGAGCATGCGGGTCCGGGCACCACCAACCTGGGGCAGCCCATCCTCATGGTGCACGAAGGGATCGACAAGAATCTGGGCCAGTCCCTCGTGCGCATGGGCGCCGACTACCTGGCCATGAAGGCCATTGAGGGCGGCCACACGCCCAGCGTCGAAGGCATCTTCAAGCGAGACCCGGCCGTGCAGACGACCTACAACATGCTCAAGCAGTCCCTGGATCAGGGCCACCAGGTGCTGGTCCTGGCCCACAGCGGCGGCGGGATGATCAGCGCCTTGACCCTCAACCTGCTGTCCCGGGCAGAGGGGGGCAAGTATCAGCCTCTCATCCACCAGAACGTGCGCACTTTCAGCATGGCGGGAGCCGGCGCGCCACAAGACTACGTCGACGCCGGACAGAAGCCGGAGAACGTCCTCTACGTCGGCGATCACCGGGATGCGGTCGCCATCTTTGGCGACGACTACGTCGACCCGCACCACCCTCTGCAGGGAATCGAAACGCTGGCCAGGCGGGTGCACGAGGGCGGGATCGATTTCAGCCTGGGAGCGGTGCACGACGTCAACAACATCTTCCCGGAGAGCCAGGCCCAGGTGCTGTCGTTCCTGGCGGGCGGCCCCGGCGGAAGCCACCTGGCCTAGCGCCAGCCAGCCGACCTACTGTTAAAGATCTGGCAATGTCCTTGACATTTTGTTCACTCGGGCTCGCCGTACGATAGCTTCAAGGCAGCGTCCAGGTGAAGGAGACGAAAGACCATGGCCACCCAACTGCAAGGCACCCAGCTCTCCCTGTACAACCAGTTCCGGCCGGCGTTGGAAAACTACCACACCGGGGGCTTCAAGAACGGTGGCGGCGTGGACGGCGTCCAGTTGCCCCCCAACGTCTCCCAGGACCAGCTTGAACCCTACATGGACGCCGTGTGCACCTACATGGCCCAGCAACCCGGCATCGACGTGCTGCCGCCCACCCCCGACGGCATGAAAGATTCCGCCTGGCGCCACCAGTTCGGCGTCAACGTCGAAAGCACGGTACGAGCCAACACCCAGAGCTACATCAAGACGGGTTTGGCCATGATTCACAACCCGGCCATCGCCGGCATGATTCAACAGGCCCTGGACGCCGCCCCCAAGGGGTGGTTCGACGCTCCCTCGAGCCTGAGCGGCCAGTTCCATCCCGCCGACGAAGTCATTCCCGCCGAAGCGGGAGGCGGCGGCGGCCTGGTGCTGCACTCGCTGCGCAACATGATCGTGGCCGACAAACTGGTCGACTTCTTCAATGCCGACGCCAGCGTCAACGTCATCGGCAACCAGCATATCGATAGCGACACCCGAGACATGATCGTCGGGGCCGAGTTGCTACACGATATCGAAAAGGACAGCACCCCCGACCTGCAGACCTGGGGCCGGTACAACCCCGGTCACGGTCCGCTGGGCCAGTCGTTCCTGCAGGGCGTGTGGAAGGACGCTCCCAACCAGGAGTGGGCCTCCAAGATGGAAGAAATGGTCAACGGCCACATGGCGCAATGGAACGTCGACCCGACCGACAACAAGAAGAAGGAGCCCATCGTCCCGAAGGACGTGCCCAACCAGATCTTCTCCTACGCCGACTACCTGGGCTCGCAGCGCAACGTTCTCGTCCAGCCCAGCCCCGGCGTCGACGAATAATCGGCCCATCGCAAAAAGCCGTCGGCAGGTTCTGCGGGCGGCTTTTTTCATGCACAGCCGCCGAGGAGGTGTATCCGTGCCGTTACGCAACCGAAACCTGTCCATGCTTTTGCGGTGGCTCTTCGTGCCTGCACTGGGATGGGCAAAGGGCGCCATCTCCAATCCCGAAGTCACTGCCTTGTTCGATGCTGGCCTGTGCCGCCGCCTTCCAGGGCAGGACCGACGCGCACGCTGGCTGGCAGCCGCCACCCTGGATCGCTACCTGCAGAAGGTCGGCCAGCCCCAGGTCTTCGGAACCCAGTATCGACGGGCCGGCACCCCGAACGCCCCCTGGACCATGGACCCCTATGACGATCAACTGCCGGATTCGCTACGGGCTATCTATTGCACACCTGATAGGGCTGAGAGCCATCACCGCTTGGAACTCCTCCGCCAGGACAAGCCTCTACCCCCCTCCATGCCGGCCGAACCGTAAGCGCTCACCGCCCGAGAGATTGTCGACCGGCCTTGAGGTTCCAGAGCGTGGCACAGAGGGCGTCGACGTCGGCGAAGGTGTTGTAGAGGGCCAGCGAAGGGCGCACCGTGGTCTCCTGCCCGAAGCGGCGCAGGATAGGCTGGGCACAATGGTGGCCCGAGCGCACCGCGATGCCTTCCATGTTAAGCGCCTTGCCGACATCCTCCGTTCGGTAGCCGTCCAAGACAAAAGACAGCACGCTGGCCTTGTCTGGGGCGGTTCCGATGAGGTGGAGGCCGGGGATCTTCTGCATGGCGTCCATGGCGTAGACCAGCAGTTCGTGCTCGTATCGGTTGATGTTGACCATGCCGATACGATCGACGTAATCCAGCGCCGCACCCAGCCCGACCGCGTCGCCGATGCTGGGCGTGCCCGCCTCGAAGCGGGCTGGCGGCCCCTGGTATTGTGTCCGCTCGAAGGTGACGTCGGCGATCATGTTGCCGCCGCCCTGCCACGGGGGCATCTCCTCGAGCGCATCCGGTTTGCCGTAGACCACCCCAATGCCCGTCGGTGCGAAGACCTTGTGTCCCGAGAAGATGTAGAAGTCACAATCCATGGACTGCACGTCGACCGGGATATGCGATACGGCCTGGGCACCGTCAACCAGGACGCGAGCGCCATATCGATGCGCCATCTGGACCATCTCATTGACGGGTGTGATGGTGCCCAGTGCGTTCGATACATGTGCGAACGAAACGATACGAGTCTTTGGCGTCAGGAGCTTCTGATACTCGTCCAAGAGGACCTGCCCCCGGTCGTCGACGGGCGCCACCTTCAGCTTGGCCCCTTTGGCGGAACAGATCATCTGCCATGGCACGATGTTGGCGTGATGCTCCAGCCAGGTGATGACGACCTCGTCTCCGGCGTTGAGATGGCGGCCGCCCCACCCCTGTGCGATGAGGTTGATGCCCTCGGTGGTGCCCCGCACGAACACGATTTCCTGCGGCGAGGACGCGTGCAGAAAGCGGCGCGCCTTGTCCCGGGCGCCCTCGTAGGCGTCGGTCGCCCGCGCCGCCAGCGCATGGGCCGCCCGATGGATGTTCGAATTCTCCCGGGCGTAGAAGTACGACATGCGGTCGATGACCGATTGCGGCTTCTGCGTGGTCGCCGCGTTGTCGAGCCAGATGAGCGGATGCCCGTTGACTTCCTGCTGCAGGATGGGAAAATCTCGCCGTATCGCTTCAGCGTCGAACCCACCCGTCATGCCGGGCATGCGGGGCACGTCGGTCCACCCCATGGGCACGATGTGCGGGGTCACGGTGAGGCTTTCCAACGGCCTCAAGGCCTCGGCAAACGCCGGCATGGGCGGCATCGGCACGTTGGGTGCGGGGGCCCCGGCCAGCCCAGGGGCGGCCAGCGGGTCCTTCATATCGAATAGAGGCCGGCTCCAGTCGAGAAATCCGAAGGGCGCCGCCACGGTCGATGCCGATGGCATGGCCGCCGGAACCTGGGCCCCGTCCATCGGCACCAGCGCGGGGGCTGGCATGGGGTCCCTCGGCATGGCGCCGAACATCTGGGTCGCCATGCGGGCCAGCTCGGCTGGATCGGGCAGGCCCGCCACACTGGGGTCTCCCAGGTCGCTCGGAAACCCGAGACTATCAGGCGTCATGGTACTTACTGACATCCACGTTGTCGAGCGACGCGATGGCGTCGTCGACCAGCACGGCGGCCGAGCAATAGAGAGAAATCAGGTACGAGCCAACCGCCTTGCGGCTGATGCCCATGAAGCGCACGGACAGGCCCGGCGTCTGTTCCCCCGGCAGGCCCGGCTGGTAGAGGCCGACGACGCCCTGCTTCTTCTCGCCGATGCGCAGACACAGGATGCTGGTCTTGCCCCCTTCAACGCCGACCTTGTCGCACGGGATGAGCGGAATGCCCCGCCACGTCACGAAGGGCGTTCCAAACAAACTGACGGTGGGGGGCGGCACGCCCCGCCTGGTGCACTCCCGACCAAAGGCGGCAATGGCCCGCGGATGCGTCAGGAAAATGGACGGCTCCTTCCAGACCTTGGTCAGCAGCTCGTCCAGGTCGTCGGGTGTGGGCGGCCCGGTGCGGGTCTTGATGTGCTGGCTGGCCGGCACGTTCTTCAACAACCCGTAGCCGTCGTTGTTGATGATCTCGCTCTCCTGCCGCTCCTTGACCGTCTCGATGGCGACCCGCAACTGTTCGGCGATCTGATCGAACGGGTTCGAGTAGATGTCCGATATGCGCGTCTGTATGTCGACTACGGCCGAGATGGCGTTCAGGGTGTATTCCCGGGGTTTCTCCTGATAGTCGACGAACGACTCGGGAATAGACTTTTCTTCCTTCTGGTCACAGATGACGTCGACCGACTTGTCGTCGACTACCCGGTTGACCCTCAGCGTGCCCGCTTCCAGCGGCTTCCAGTCGAGCAGGCGGATCAGCCAGCGCGGCGTGATGGCCCCGTACTGCGGTGGGGTCTTGGTGACGTTGGCCAGTTGGAAGGCGGCCCGTTCGCCCAGGGAATGGTGTTCCGGCATTTTAACGCTCCTTCAAAGGATGACCCCGGTAGTATGCCGTGTTCTCGAAGAAAAGTCAACCATGGACTGCCAGGTCAGCATAGCGAGAGGCGGCCTCACGATGGGTCATTTCGATACGCCGCCGAACCGAACCACGGCCTCATGACGGACGACTGACGGCTGCGGACCTCATCAGGGGAGCGAGCAAGTCGGCCAGGTCGGGTTTGCCGACCTCCTCCAGGCTGTATTCCAGGTGCACCGAGGGCTTCTTCAAGTGGAGGAGCGACGCCAGGTCGATCGGCGTTCCAATGACGACGAGATCGGCCGGAGTCGCCTCGATGGTGGCCTTCAGCTCGTCCATCTGCTCTTGCGAGTACCCCATGGCCGGCAGCACCTTGCCCAGGTGGGGATAAGTTTCGAAGGCGGCCTTCAACGTTCCAACGGCATAGGGCCTCGGGTCGACGATCTCCGCCGCACCGTGCTGCTGGCTGGCAATGTAGGCCGCTCCGTGGCTCATCTCGCCGTGGGTGATGGTGGGGCCGTCTTCGATGGCCAGCACCCGGGCCCCCTGGATGGCGTCGGCATCCGTCACCTTGATGGGAGAACGGGCATCGATGATCACGGCCTGGGGATTGTTCTCCGCCACCACCCGGTGCAGCTCTGCGACCGTCTCCGGCCGGGCCGAGTCGATCTTGTTGATGATGGCGCAGTGGGCCATCTTGAGGTTCACCTCGCCGGGAAAATAGCGAGTCTCGTGCCCCGGCCTGAGCGGGTCCAGCAGCACCAGATGATAGTCGGGCGCATAGAACGGGTAGTCGTTATTGCCGCCGTCCCACACCACGACGTCAGCCTCCGCCTCGGCCTGCTCCAGGATGCGGGCGTAATCGATACCGGCGAACACGACGTTGCCTTCCGAGAGATGCGGAGCGTACTCCTCTCGTTCTTCGATGGTGCAGTGGTGGCGGTCTAGATCGGCCAGCACGGCAAAACGCTGCACGATCTGCTCGCGCAGGTCGCCGTACGGCATCGGGTGCCGCACCACCGCCACCCGCAGTCCGCCGGCCTTGAGAATGCTGGTGACCCGGCGGGTGGTCTGGCTCTTCCCCACCCCGGTTCGAACCGCCGTCACCGCGACGACAGGGCGCTTCGACTTGATCATGGTCTGACCCGGCCCCAGCAGGCGAAAGTCCGCCCCGGCCGCCATGGCGGTGGAGGCCCGGTGCATGACGTCGAGGTGGGAGACGTCGCTGTACGCAAAGACGACTTGCTGCACCGTGTGCTGGCGGATGAGACGGGTCAGCTCGCTCTCCGGGAAAATGGGAATGCCCGTGGGATAGTGCGGCCCGGACAGCTCGGCCGGGTATCGCCGGCCCGCGATGTTGGGAATCTGGGTGGCGGTGAAGGCGACCACCTCGTCCTCCGGCCGGGCCCGGAAGTACACGTTGAAATTATGAAAGTCGCGCCCCGCCGCGCCCATGATGACGACCCGTGTTCGTTCCATGTCAGCCTCCCTGCCAGGAGGTTGTCCGGCCCGCCCTTTAGCCCCTTCTGCAGGGGCATCGCTACTGGAGTCTAACTCTCTGGTGAAAACATGAGCACGCTTCTGGAGAACATCGGCCCCTACTCGCTCGTGCGCAACCTCAGCAACACGCCCGGCGGCACGAGCTACAAGGCCGAGCGTGACGGCGAGGGCTTCCTCATCAAGGTCTGGCTGATGGGCGCGACCTACACCCAGGACGTGGAGCACTTCGAAGCCGAGATGGCCTCCTGCAAAACCGTCAGCCCGCACGTGCTGCACGTGCTGGAGACGGGAGAATTCACCACGCCGCGGGCGGCCGGCAAGCACCTGTTCACCGTCCAACCGTATCGGCGCCCGCTCACCCGCCACCCGTACTGGCCCAAGGAGCCGTTCAAGGCCCCCACCGCGCCGGCCCGCGACAAGTCCAAGAAGGGCCTGATGAAGCTCTTGGAAGGGCGCCCGAAGGAGGTCGTAGGAGACACCCGGGACCGCTTCCGACTCTTCCGCACCATCGTGGAGGCCCTCGCCGAACTGCCCGAGCCCCCTCCCGTCACCGCCGAACGCGTCTTCCTGGCCGACGACGGCACCGTGCTGTGGGATCCGGTTGGGGTGCCCACCTTCCTGCCCAGGGCCTCTCAGGAGCAGACGCGGGCCGCCGAGTTCCGTTGGCCGGAGGCCCCCGCTTCGATTGAGAACTCCCCCACGGTCGCCACCTGGTATCTGGGCGTCCTGGGCTTTGCCCTGCTGGCCGACGGCGTGCCGAAAGAACAGAGCGACCGCTACTATCGGCAGAACGAATGGCCGCACCGGCTGCGGGAGTACGACCCCAGCTATCCCAGATCACTGGACGACCTGATCGCGGACATGCTGAGCCTCGACGACA
>DASYBA010000764.1:0-4505 GCA_036501005.1 Candidatus Xenobia bacterium
CCTGCCCACCTGGCGGGCGGTCTACCTCTGGGTCACGGCCACCTTCGTGGTGTGGGATTTGCTCTTGACCTGGCTGTCGTCGCTGGGCTCGTGAATGCGCTCGACTACGTCGTGCTGGTCGGCACGCTGCTGGGCATTGCAGCCTATGGCATTTACCGCACCCGGGGCCGCCGCAACCTGCAGACGTACCTGACCGGCGAAGGCACCACGCCCTGGTTCGTCATCGGCATCTCCGTCATGGCCACCCAGGCCAGCGCCACGACGTTTCTCTCCACGCCCGGCCAGGGGTTCGACAGCGGGCTGGGCTTCGTGCAGAACTATTTTGGGGCGCCGTTCGCCCTCATCCTGATCTGCGCCGTGTTTCTGCCCATCTATCGAAAACTGAAGGTCTACACCGCCTACGAGTACCTTGGCAACCGCTTCGACAAGAAAACCCGGCTGCTGGGCACGGTGCTGTTCTTGCTGCAGCGGGGCCTGGGCGCGGGCATCACTATCTATGCTCCCGCCATTGTCTTGTCGACGGTCTTCGGCTGGCGTATCGACTTCACCATCATCGCCACCGGCCTGGTGGTCATCGCTTATACCGTGGCCGGAGGCAGCGACGCGGTTACCCTCACCCAGAAGTACCAGCTTGGCATCATCTTCGCCGGCATGCTGGCCGCGTTTGTCCTCTTGCTGGCGAAGCTCCTGTCGACTTTGTCGCCGGGCGACATCCTGGCGGTCGCCGGCGGCATGCACAAGCTACAAGCCGTCGACTACACGCTCGACCCGCATCCTCGATACACCTTCTGGTCCGGGTTGGTGGGGGGCATGTTCCTCGCCCTGTCCTACTTCGGCACCGATCAGTCGCAGGTGCAGCGCTACATCGCCGGCCGCTCATTGCGCGACAGCCGACTGGGCCTGATGTTCAACGCCGTCTGCAAGATCCCCATGCAGTTCCTGATTTTGCTCCTGGGCGTGCTGCTTTTCGTATTCTACCAGTTCGAGGCCGCCCCAGTCTTCTTCAACCAGACGGAGTGGCAGCGGGCGGCGGCCCAGGACCCAGCCTGCCATGCCCTCGAACAACAGTTCGATATTGCGTGGCAGGACAAGCGCCAGGCTTTGGAGCGATGGCTCTCGGCCCGGCACGCCGGCCACGGAGGGGCCGAGGCCGAACATGAGGTTCTCTTGGCCAACGATCGCACCCAGGCCATCCGCATGGCGGCCCGCCAGGCGTTGGTCGCCCACAACCCCCACGCCCAGGCCAACGATACCGACTACGTGTTCATCACGTTTATCCTGGCCGATCTCCCGCACGGCCTGATTGGGCTGCTGGTGGCCGCCTTCTTTGCGGCCGCGCTGTCTTCCAAGGCCGCGGAACTGAACGCGCTGGGGTCGACGACCACCATCGACGTGTATCGACACATCGTTCGCACCGATGCGTCCGATGCGCACTACCTGCTGGCATCGCGCTGCTTTACCCTGTTGTGGGGGCTGCTGGCCATTCTCTTCGCCCTGTTCGCCAATCTGCAGGAGAACCTCATCCAAGCCGGCAATATCCTGGGCTCGGTGTTCTACGGACCGATACTGGCGTTGTTCGTGGTGGGCTTCTTCGTGCCCCGGGTGCGGGGTACGGCCGTCTTCTGGTCGGCGCTCTTGTCGCAGGCGCTGGTGCTCTATCTCTATTACCATCTGACCATCAGCTACCTGTGGTACAATGCCATCGGCTGTGTCGTTTGCGTGGTCTTCAGCCTGCTGTTGGAGCCGCTATGCCGCCAGTGATAGGACTGGGCCAGCAGCCGTGCGGGTTCTTTCCCCGCCGGTATCTCTTTGCCAAGCTGGAGACGGCCCGTCGGTTGCAGGCGGACATCGGCGGCGACATCGTGTTCTTCTGCCACGACAGCGATCACGATCCGCGGGAAACCCGCACGCTCCTCCACCACCGCAAGACCGGCGAACCCTTTGAATTCAACTTCACGTTCGACAACCCGCTGCAACGAAAGTTCTCCCCCCTCTATCTGAAGCGGGTACGGGACGACTGGCGGCAGCGCACCGCCCTGCAGCTTCCGGCCTACCTGGCGCGGCCCCTGGTGGAGATGTTCCAGACGGTGAAGGCGGCGACGGTCGCGGACTTTTGCCTGGAGATGTACCGGGCCATGGGGCTGCTGGACGGTGTTCGGGTCGAACGCTCCAGCAACCCGGCCTTGCGGCAGGCGGCGTGCGACATCGACGACTATTTCGTCGACGTGCCCTTCGAAGGCGAGATCGTGCGGGCCCGCCACGTCGATGGCGAGCTCCGACTGCACAAGGGCGGCGACGTGTGGGTGACCGTCCCGTCGACTTCCTACGGCCGGGAGCAAATCAGCCCGACCCGTGATTCTCGGTTGAAGTGGATGCAGTCGGTGCTGCACTGTACGCACTATGTCAGCGGGGCGGGCGAGCAGGACTACCTGCGCCTGGAAGACGCCCCTGACGTCACGTTCGTGAAGAGGATGCCGATTGACCGATCCGACGAAGCCTACACCCCCTGATCTGCTGTTGGCGTTCGGGGCCCACCCCGACGACGTGGAGTTCGGGTGCGGAGGCATTATCGCCCAGGAGTCCAGGGCGGGCCGCCGCGTGCACCTGGTGGTCTGTTCCGGCGGCGAAGCCGCATCGCATCAGGGTGATAGACGGGAGGAGGCTGAGCGGGGGGCCCAAGCCCTGGGGGCCAGCGTGTCGTTTGTCGACCTGGGCGGTGACGCTCACGTCGAGGCTACCGTGGCGAATGCGTTGCGCCTGGCTGCGGTGCTGCGGGAGCACCGCCCCGCCACGGTGCTCGCCCCAACCCCGGTGGAGAACCAGCATCCCGACCACGCACGACTGGGCAGTCTGGTGCGCGACGCGGCTCGGCTGGCCCGTTTCGGCGGCATCGGCGAATTGACCGCACCGCCCCACGCCATCGAGCAGTTGTTCTATTACGCCGTGACGCCGGGCGCCGCGCTGGCCGCCATGCCCGTGCTGGTCGACGTGTCGGCGGTGGTGGAGCGGTGGAAGCTGGCCATGGCCGCGCACGCCTCGCAAGTCGCCACGCGAGGGTATGTGGAGCTGGCCCTGGCCCAGGCCCGCGTGCGGGGCCTGGAGGCCGGGGTCGCCTACGCCATGGCCCTCTATCCCAACGACCCATTGGTGGTCGACTCGTTGCAGCAATTCACCCGCTCGGCGAGGCGCTTCTGACGTGAACGTCGGCATCACGTGCTATCCCACCATCGGCGGCAGCGGCATTTTGGCGACCTCGCTGGGCGAAGAATTGGCGAACCGGGGGCACCAGGTCCACATCATCAGCTACGAGCGCCCGGTCCGCCTCCGTCCCGACCTCCACTTCCACCCGGTCGCCATTAGCGGCTACGAGCTATTCAAGTATCCCGACTACACGCTGCCCTTGTCGGTCAAGATGGCCGAAGTGAGCGAGGCGGAACATCTGGACGTCCTGCACGTACACTACGCGGTGCCGCATGCCACTGCCGCCATCCTGGCTCGATCCATGCTGCCGCCGGCGCTGCAGCCGCGCATCATCACCACGCTGCACGGCACCGATACGACGCTGTTGGGGCAGGACGCCGGCTACGGGCCGGCCATCCGGCATGCGATCGAATGCTCCGACGCGGTGACGGCCGTGTCGCACTTCCTGCGCCGGGAAACGCAGCGCCTGCTGGCCCCGGCGCATCCTATCGAGGTCATCTACAACTTTTACGTGCCGCGCCCGCCGCTCCGCTCGCGAGACGCCGTGCGGCGGGAACTGGGCGTGCACCATGAGGCCCTGCTGCTGCACGCATCCAACCTGCGTCCGCTCAAGCGCATCGACGTCTTGCTCGAGACGGTGGCGCGGGTGCGCCCGCCATGCAAGTTGCTGGTGCTGGCCGGGGAGGGCTTCGAGCCATACCAGGCGGCCGTTCATCGGCTGGGCCTGGACTCGCGGGTCCTGGTGCGGCACGGGATTCACGCGGTCGAAGAGTACCTCAACGCCGCCGACCTCTTGCTCATGACCTCCGACAGCGAAAGCTTCTGCCTCAGCATCCTGGAAGCCATGTGGTTTGCCTGCCCGGCCGTCTCGACTTCGGTGGGCGGTGTTCCGGAAGTGGTGGAGCACGGCGTGAGCGGCCTTCTCGCACCGGCCGGCGATGTGGTGGCCTTGAGCCGGGCCGTGGAGTCCCTGCTGGAGGACCCGCCACGTCGGCAGGCTCTCGGAGAGGCGGCTCGGGAGCGGGCCCGGCAGTTTTTCTCGGCCGACGCCATCGTCTCCCAGTATGAGGCTCTCTACCGCCGGCTGGTCACAGAGGGCCGTCCCGACGGGAGAATTTCGGTGCATCAGACCCCTTGACAGCAGGCTCGGGAGACGATAAGATACTCCTCGCCTCCGACGAGGGCGGCAACGCCATTGTCGGTAGATGGTCTTTGAGAACTGAATAGCGAAGCCAACGAGAAGTGAAGCGGGACATGGTCAATTTTGTGCGTACGTTTGCTGCCTTCGGGCAGCGGTAGTATTG
>DASYBA010000765.1:0-2615 GCA_036501005.1 Candidatus Xenobia bacterium
GGCTTGAGCATTGTTCAACGGGATGGGCCTTTACAGGCAGCATTTCTTGTACTTCTTGCCGCTGCCACACGGGCACGGGTCGTTGCGACCGACCCTCGCGGCTGTCACTGCCACCGCGGTAGGGGATGCAGCCGTCTCGCGGGCAGCCAGAGGGCGGGCGGGGACGGGATGGGAAACTGGGGCGGTCGATACGGGCGGCTGGACGGATGCCGCCGGCTTGGTGGCGGGCTGCGCTTCGAGGCTTCGGGTCGCGACTTCCTTGACGGCGTGGAATCGTCGGCGCAACTCGCGCAACAGATTCGGGTGCTGTTTTCGCAGGGCAGCCACGACTTCTGTCGCCAGCGACGGCGTCACGTCGGCCGCGTGAAGGCTCCCCAGGGTCAGCTTGCCTCTCGGAGTGAGGTTGGCTTCAAAGGCCGGCACGCCGACCGGACGGCCCGCCGCGTCTGGGACGACCCGGAGGGCCTCCAGACGAGTGTTCTCGCAAGTGCAATAGGGCCGAGCGCAGTACAGGTCGTCGATGTACCATGTGGCTCCCCGATGGTTGACCTCGAAGCTGATGCGGGCCGGGCCGGCGGACTTTCTCCGGCCCCCCAGGAGTTCCTGATAGGGCACCAGGAGACCGCGTTCGATATCCTCGCGCGGAATGACGTAGTGCTTCATGTGCCTCTCGTCGGCCCGCTGGTCAAGAATATGCTGAAAGAGTCCCTGCCGGGCGTGCTCCAGGAAGGCGATGATGACGGGCCGAACCAGGGCCGAGCCTGGGGACGTCCCGCCTTCGCGGCCCGCTACGACGTCGAGATCCGTCCAGAAGGACAGGCCAGCCTTTGGCACCCGACTTTCTACCTCGCATTCGGTGAAGTGGAACCTCATGTTCGTGCAATTGCAGTCCGGGTCGTCGCACAAGTCCCACGTGACGTCAAAGGTCATGCCCTGGGTGGTAAAGCGCATGGAGGCCTCCTGAGGTTGAATGGTTCTCAATGCCTTCGTGGGCCGTGGTCGATTCCTTCACTCCCACCGGGACTCGGCCCGGGCCAGTAGGAGACCCTGCGGCTTTCTCAGAACAGCCTGCCATGCCACACACTTCGACCCGGCCGCTCAACACCAAGACCCTGCTTTCCGACCTGCAGAAGCTGGTCCGCAAGCTGGAGGACGACCTGCGGGAGCGAAGCACGACGGACTCCGACGTCCAAGGGCGCCTCCGCTCCGAGTGGGACCAGGAGAGAGCGGCAGGGCACACCGCCTCGACGTATGAGACCTGGCGGGACGACTACCTCACCCAGGTCGCCGTCGCCTGGATTCTGGCCTGCGTCTTCGTCCGTTGGATGGAAGACAACGATTTCCTGACCGAGGTCTTCCTGGCCGGCGAGGACCAGCGCATGAAGCGCGCCCACGACACCCATGATCAGTACGTCAACACTCACCCAACCGATAGCGACAAAGACTACCTTCTGCACGTTTTTGCCACGGTCGCGAAGCTGCCGGCCTGCGAGGATCTGCTGAGCCAGGCCCACAATCCTCTATGGCGGGTGGCCATCTCGGCCGACGCGGGCAAGTTGCTGTTGGGCTTCTGGCAGGCCACCAACCCAGATACGCAGGAGCTCTTGCGGGTCTTCGAATCGTCGGACACCCGTTTCCTGGGGGATCTCTACCAGGACCTCTCCGAAGCCGCCCGCAAGAAGTATGCCCTGTTGCAGACTCCGGACTTCGTCGAAGAGTTCATTCTGGACCGCACACTGGAGCCC
Organism: Candidatus Xenobia bacterium; assembly: GCA_036501005.1. GTDB lineage: Bacteria > Vulcanimicrobiota > Xenobia > RGZZ01 > DASYBA01 > DASYBA01. The sequence goes on from DASYBA010000765.1 coordinate 1,746, forward strand.
GCCATTCAGGAGTTCGGACTGGAACAGGTGCGGATGATTGACCCGACCTGCGGCAGCGGCCACTTCGTGCTGGGGGCGTTCCAGCGGCTGTTGGGGCACTGGGGACGGACGGCGCCAGGGATGAGCGCCACGGCCCGCGTGATTCGATCGCTGGAGGCGGTGGCGGGGGTGGACCTGAACCCGTTCGCCGTAGCGATTGCAAGGTTCCGGCTGTTGGTGGCGGCGCTGGCGGCGTGTGGGGTGCGGCGGATGAAGGACGCGCCGGACTTCCACATGAACCTGGCCACAGGGGACTCGCTTCTCCATGGGCGGAGGTTCGATAGGACGGGGCAGTATACGTTTGACAAGGAGCAGGAGCACTGGCTGCCAGATGCGTTTGCGGCGGGGGATTTCGAGCAGGCGACGAAGATTCTGAGCCGGCAGTATCACGTAGTGGTGGGGAATCCGCCGTCTATCACCGAGAAGGACGAAGCGCACCGGGAGTATGTTCGCAAGCAGTACGATAGCTGCTACCAGAAGTTCTCCCTGGCGGTGCCGTTTACGGAGCGGTTCTTCGACCTGGCTCGGTACGGGGATGGGAACGGGGAGGCCGGCTTCGTGGGGATGATCACAGCCAACTCGTTCATGAAGCGGGAGTTCGGCAAGAAGCTGATTGAGAGCTACCTCTCGGAGGTCGACCTGACCCATGTGATCGATACATCGGGAGCCTACATACCGGGTCACGGGACGCCAACGGTGGTTCTGTTCGGGCGTCATCGTCCGCCCCAAGTGCGCACGATCAGGGCGGTGATGGGGATTCGAGGGGAGCCTGGAACGCCCTCGGTCCCTGCGGCGGGGGAGGTTTGGCAAGCGATACTGGGCCAATTGGAC
>DASYBA010000766.1:0-3580 GCA_036501005.1 Candidatus Xenobia bacterium
CCGCGTATCGCTGTGGACTCGTTCGTGGTAGACGCACTCAAGCCAGGCCCAGAGCGCCTCGTTCAGTTCCGTCAAGGTAGCGATTTCCGCCTTGTAGACCTCGGGGTAGAAGGCATTCTGGATAGTTCGAAACATGCGCTCCACTTTGCCGCGACCGCGGGGCTGGCGGGGGCGGGAGCGAAGGCGTTTGATGCCCAGTTCGCCCATGGCCGCCTTGAACTGGGAGGCGACATACACGGAACCGTTGTCGGTATAAAGCCTCTTGGGAACGCCCCGCTTCAAGAGCGCCATTTTCAGCGTTCGCTCCATGCGGGGCAGCTTCTCGTCGTAGAAGAACTCGGCGTACACGACCAGGCGGCTCTTGTCGTCAATCCACAAAAAGAGCTTGGTGAGAATCTTCTTGCCCTTGCGGCGGGGGTGCGGCAACCACACGCCCGGGGTGGCATCGCCCTGCCACAGGTCGTTGACACGCTTGGCTGTCCAGCGGCGCACCGGCTTCTTCTTGTGCACCCGGCGGACCTGGTGCCGGGTGTGGCCCAGGCGGCGCAGCACCTTGTCCAGGGTGTGAGGATTGATGCCCGGGTAGCCAGGCTGGCGGCAGAGAATGTCAACCAGCATGGTCGCGGTGCGGGCCGGCAACTCGTGGCGCAGGGCAATGGCTTTGTTGACCCACTCCAGTGGGATGGCCCGACTCTTGCCGTAGTCGTCTCGCAGCGCTGGCTTGAGGGCCTCCATGCCCCCTCGTTGATAGGCGGCCAACCAGCGACGCACGGTCGACATGCTGACCGTCACGGTAGTGTCCGCATCGTCGTCGTCCGAGTCGGATGCAATGTCATGCGCCTGGGCGACGATGTCGCGCATGGCGCTCAGCAGCACGCCGGGACCCTCGCCGCGTTCCACAATGGCGAGCAGGACCGCGATGATGTCATGGCGGAAGTTGGCAATCGCCTGGCGCCGTTCTTCCAGCTTGAGTCGCCAGAAAGGTTTCTTCATTTCTCCTCCATTCGATAGGTTTCGGATGGAGCCGGAATTTAATCGAAACTGTACCGGCCTACTTCCATGCTTTCGGGTGGTTCAAGATTGAGAGCAATTCAAATATTCGATTGCTGGCTGCTCCAGGCACGGCGCTCGGGTCTGTACGCGTCGGTGCACTGGAGGGAGCAAGGCGGGAAGCCGGGGGATGCTCCCCCAGGTCCACAATGAAATCAGAAGCGGCTCGTCCTCAGGTCGCGTCCACACGGACTGCGCCTGCACCGCTGTCTCCAGCAGGCCAGCCGCCGCGTCCAGGGCCACCCGCCGCCCTACCGCGATAGCTTCGCGGGCCACCAGCCACACGAACAGGACGGGCAACCACAGGGGGGCCGCCCCCCAGAACCCCTGGCACCACTCCTGCTGGGTTGAAGGAGCCGGGCCGACCGGAGGAGTGTATTCTGCCAGGGCCCGGAGGGACAGGTCGTTGCTGAACCGTCCCTGGATGACGCGGTCAATCTCCTCCAGAGTGTACCTTTTGAGCTGGTGTAGGAAGTTCGGGAGGATCGTGAAGGTAGCGCTCTTGGTGCCCGGTCGGCGTCTTGGACAGCCCCGGCAGATGAGTCGCCGGACAAACAGCCGGAAGCCCCAGAGTCCTACCCAGGCGACCCGCGATCGGATGCCGTGGCCCTTCAATGACGGGCGGCCACACAGTGGGCAGAGGTCTGGTTTCCTGAAGGGAACGTCCTGACCCCAGGCGAGGTACTCGTTGACTCCGACCCCGAAGTCATGTACGATAACCCGCACAGGGTACTCGATGGTCTCGGCTTCGCGTGCCGGACCCCGTCGCCCCTTCAATTGTCGGGCTTGGGTTAAGATACACCCGATGATACACAGGATGACCCGAAATGGCCATCCTGTGCTTATTTCATGAGCATCTCAATGATCAGCCGAGATCGAGGTCAACGAGCGGGCTGGTTTACAGCCATCCAGCGTCGACCCAGCGATTCAGCGGCTTCTCCGGTAGTGTTCGACCCTGCAAAGATGTCTACCACCATGTCGCCTGGATCGGTAAGGAGCTTTATGAAGAACGACGGCAGTTGCACGGGAAAGCGGGCGGAGTGCGGCTTGACGCCCACTGCCGCACAGTAGCGCAGGTATCGGGAGTTGCTCTCGGTGTTTGGGATTTCCAGGAGGTTCGGCGGAATTGCGCCGCCATTGTCATGGAAATTCCAGCCGATGTCGTGCCCGGACGGCCGTTTCTTGGCCGTATAGAAAGCTTCTTTATCCTTCAACAGGAGCTTCATCCTGTGCGAGTAAGGCGCCAGGATGTTACGAACATCCGCCTTCGGGTGGTCGATTTTGCTGAACCACCACACGGTGTTCACGGAATCCTTGACCCTGATCTTGCGCTTATTCACCCACTCGATAGGGGAGGGCAGCTTGGCCGGGTTGTGCCAGAAGAACTCCTCGGCCAACCTGAAGTCCAGATCGTCGCAAAACCGCAAAAGCACGCGGTAATTGTACAGTGAGCGTACCGGACGACCCTTTTCGTAGGCTCCCCCGGGATCGATCACAAAGCTGCCCGTGTCCTTCAACACACGATGGACGCGACAGGCAAACTGCGTCAGCCAGTCCACATATTCTTTCTGGGGCTTGTTTCCGTAATCTTTCTGTCGCTGCAGGGCGAACGGCGGCGAGGTCATCACCAAGTCGATACTGGACGATGGCAGTGCGTCCAGAAGGCGTATGGAATCCCCTACAAACGCCTGCCCAAGTGGGGTTTCGTACAATGGGGTCGGTAGGGCGTTCGGCATCTCCTCTTACTCCTCCGAATGCGCCCAAAACCCTGGCAGCTGATCGCGCCAGGGAGCGAGTGTCTCGTGACAAATGGTCGAGGATGCGAATCACCCTTCTTGACTACCAGCCCGTGCAGAACATAAGCTACCGCTGTGCTGGGCCCAGTGGGATTTGCCGTGTGCGTACCCTGCCGATCTTGCGAGGCGAGGTTGACGTGCTACCGGACCCCTGCTGGGGCTGGTGCTGACTTCCGATCTGCAGGGGAGAGCTTTGGAGGCCGCTGATGAACGCCTTCTTGGTGAAGTGGTGGCAGAGGAGCTGGCTGGCCATACTTTCCGACCATGGTGTGCTGCCGCCCCGGGGGCAGATGGGCGTTCTGCTTGCGGGTGACTTGTACGCCGATCCTGATGCTGATCAACTGGGCGTCTCGGGCGACGTATGGCCTGTGTGGTCGGCTTTTTGGAAGCGATTTCGTTGGGTTTGTGGTGTGGCCGGAAATCATGATCGGTTCGGCGCACATGTCAGTCCTGCTGCATCTTCTCTGGCCGAGGGTATGCACTTTATCGATTCGGGCCAGGTGGACTTGGACGGCCTGAGGGTCGGCGGCGTCGGGGGCATCATCGGGAAGGCCGGTCGTCCGCAACGGCATACTGAGGTCGCCCAGCGAGGGAGGCATGTGCGGGCTCTTTCCCCGACCCCTCAGGTGCTCATCATGCATGAAGGGCCGGACGTACCAGTGGAAGGCCTTCGCGGGCGGGAACTGGTGCGTGAAATGGTAGATGGAGTCGGCACTCTGGTCGTGAGCGGCCAC
>DASYBA010000767.1:0-5108 GCA_036501005.1 Candidatus Xenobia bacterium
CGGAGGCTGTAGGTCGTCAGCCGATAGACCCGCGTGGCCGCATGGATGCTGGCCAGGAGGAGCAACGCTGCGGTAGACAGTCGGGGTCGTGAGGAGTCGGTGCACACCAAAGGGGGGTAGGTTCTCGTCTCTTGGCGGTCCTCCTATGGCAGGGGGCGACTGGCAGGCTCGGGAACCTCCCGGCGATGTCCCTATGCGACCGGTACCTGGCCCTCCTCAAAGCTGCCGTATCGAATACTCTGTACTACACGCCCGATGCCGTGCCCAGTCTGGCGGAGATAGCCAGGGCGGGCGAGTTGATGGCGCTGGTACGGGCCAGAGTGGGGCAATCGCCGTGGGCGGAACAGCGCCTGAAATTGTCGCACGAGCGCCGGCAGATGCTGGATCGCATTCTCTTGCTGACGCCTGAATATACGGCTCGCTGGTTGCAATCCAACCACCCGCCGTGCCATACGTTGCTGTCGGGGCCGGCGCTGGACAACTTGCGCATGTGTATCGAAACGGTGCTTGCCGACGAGGTGGCGGGAGACCTGATCGAGTGCGGCGTGTATCGGGGGGGGGCCGCCATCTTCATGCGGGGGGTGCTGTGCGCCCATGGAGACCAGCATCGGCGGGTCTGGGTGGCTGATTCCTTCGAAGGCTTGCCAGAACCGGGGGATGAGGACCTGTTGGACGCGTTGACCCACGAGTTGCTGAAGGAGGTGGGGGCGTTTCGGGTGTCAGTGGAGTCAGTGCAGGAAGCGTTCCGGCGCTACGACCTGCTGGATGAGCAGGTAGCGTTTCTGCCGGGGTGGTTTTCCGACACGTTGCCGAGTGCGCCCGTGGAACGCCTGTCGGTGCTGCGGTTGGACGCGGACTATTACGAATCGACCCGGGTGGCGCTGGACCATCTCTACCCACGGGTATCGGACGGAGGGTTCATCATCATCGATGACTACAACCCGCAGTTCGGGGCGCACCGGGCGGTAGACGAATATCGAACGACCCAGGCCATCGAGACGCCCCTGGTCCAGGCCCGGGCCTCGCACGTGCACTACTGGCGGAAGACGGCCAGGTGAGCCCGCCCCAACGGCCGTGACGTCCACCGCCGCCTCCCACCAGTCGCCCCTTCATGCAGGGAGCGCCCGCATTGCTGGACGAACCTTCCCTGCGCCTTGCAGGCCATCAGATAGAGGAACACAATGCCCATTTCTGCTAACCGCTGGGAAGTCGTCACCCCCTCCAAGTTCGAATGGGAACAGGAAGCTCTGGACTTCATCCGCCAGCGCGGCCCCGACACCATTCTCCACGCCTGGTCGAACTTCGAGTTCACCAGCTCTCAGGGCGCCATCTACGAAGTCGACCTCCTCCTCCTCACTACGGGTGGTCTCTACCTCATCGAAATCAAGAGCCGTCCCGGTCGTATCGAAGGCGATGCCACCAACTGGATCTGGGACGGGCGCATCCTCGATAACCCTGTCATCCTGGCCAACCGCAAGGCCAAGGCCCTCAAAGGCCTGATCGAGCGCCAGTTGGACAAGAGCCGCCAGATCACCATTCCATGGGTCTCCGAGCTGGTCTTCCTGTCGAACGCCGGAACCCGGGCCCAACTTCCGGCCGACGTGATGTCCAAGGTCTATCAGCGAGAGCAGCTCATCGCTGCCCTTTCGCCAGGGGGGCCTCTCATTACTCGGGAGCGTCGTCCTGTCGACCGCCGCGCCGAGGCCGCGTTGGTCAAGGCCATCAAAGATGCGGGAGTCCGAGCCTCGAGAAAAGCCCTCCAGGCCGGGGACTATACGCTTGAGAAGCTCATCGACGAGGGGCCTGGCTACCAGGATTTCCTCGCTCACCATGTCAGTCTGAAGCAGGTCGTGCGCCGGGTACGCCAATTCTCGGTGGCCCGGGCTTCCTCGCTCGGAGAGCGGGAGATGGTCCTGAGGGCGGCTAGACGCGACTTTACTCTGCTCGAGGGCGTCAACCATCCTGGCATCCTGCGACCCGTCGATTTCACCGACAACGACTACGGCGCCGCGCTCATCTTTGAATATGACGAAACTGCTCTGCGGCTGGATAAGTGGCTCACCCAGCACAAGGACGCCGACGCCAAAACCCGGACGGCCATCTGGCGCCAGATCGCCGACGCCCTTCGCTACGCCCACAGCCGCCGCATCCTGCACCGGGCACTTTCGCCGCTGAGCGTGTTGGTTTATCCGAATGGTCAGGTCAAACTCATGAATTGGCATACGGGGGCTCGCCAGGAAGGCACGACCGGTACTGTCCACGTCGAAGAGCTGGTAGAATCGAAAGCGGCGGTGTACCTTGCCCCCGAGTCTCTCAAAGCGCCCGATCAGGCCTCGCCGGCTGCCGACGTCTTCTCTCTCGGCTGTATCGGGTTCTTACTCTTCTCCGGCCGCCCTCCCGCCGCTGATTTCCTGCAACTGCAGGCGTTGCTGCGCCAGCACCAGGCACTCAGCCTGGCCCGGGTCGTCGATGGTACCGATGCCGATATTGACAGTCTCATAGAGTTATGCACGCACCCGAATCCCATTGAAAGAATCCCGCTTGACGAGTTTTTCAATTTCCTGCCCGACATCGAGGAAAAGTTTGCTCCCCAGGTCGAAGCTTCTCCAAATCCGATTTGCCTTCATGTGGGATGGTCTTGAATTCAATGCCTGGCACCAAGATTCGCGGGAGGATGGCGTCCAGCAGGGCCGCCATGGACGGTTCTTCCACAAGAAACACCAATTTCTTCATGCCTTCAGGTCGCCAAAGAGCCGCTGCTTCCATAGGGCGCCCAACAGATCACCTTCCTTCACCAGGGCTGGGACTGGTGGTACCTTGGCCACCGGGATGCAGGTGCTGAACCCTCCTTCCTTTTTCAGCCAGAAAAGCTCATCGAGTTGTACGGCGTTCAAGAAATCGGGTGAGTGCGTCGAAATGAAGACCTGGCCTCCCCGATCCGCGTACTCTCTAAACTCCTCCGCAAGCTCCATAAGCAGTTCAGGGTACAACTGGTTCTCCGGCTCTTCAATGGCCAGGAGAGGACGAGGATCGGGATCGTACAGCAGGAGAAGGTAGGCAAACATTTTGATTGTGCCGTCCGACACAAACCGTGATATGAAGGGGTCCTTGAACTGTCCGTCTCGGAATTTCAAGACGACCCGGCCGTCACTGGTGAGGTCAGCCTTGACGTCCGCGATGCCGGGCACGCGCTCCGTCATCTTTCGAAGGACTTTGTCGAATGTCTTTCCGTGTCGTTCGTACATGTTCTGGGCCACCAGCGGAAGATTCTCGCCTCGTTGCGAGAGGTGTTCGGCAAAGCCTGCATCGGCAACGTCTCTGGCCGCCATGATGTGGAAATCGGAGACATGCCAGTTCTCAATCAACTGACGGAAGCTGGCTACGGCAGGAAACTTTTGGAACTGTCCCAACCCTTTGATGGCCAGAACATCCGGTGAGTTCAGAGTCTGTCGTTCCCGGCGGGGCTCGGCCTTGGATTGTCGTAATCCTCCTCATTCGTGATGGCCGTACCCTCACCGTTCTGGAAGTCCAGAAAGTGCCAAGGTCGACCATGCTGCCCACGCCGATACTTAAGGGTCTCCCGCGTGATCACCGGCTGGGCGCCTTGCAGGCCAATCTGGAGATCGTAGGTCACGAGAGGGCCCTCCGCCTTATCCCGGAACTTGATCTCCAGATGAATGGGACCCGTCTCCTCTCGAGAAACCACCTCCCGATAACGCCCACGTTTGTCCAGTGCCTGCCGGACATTGTGCAGCAGCGCATCCTGTAGAAAACTGAAGACATCGAACAAGGTGGACTTGCCCGATCCGTTGGCGCCGACGAAAACCGCCATGCTGGGAAGCGGCCCTACGGTCACGTCACGGAGTGCCTTGTAGTTCTGTATCCGAATCTGCTCTATCTTCACGCGAGCCTCACGCGTGCTCGAGCCTGGGAGGACGCCCGGCTGGCCGGTGTCGCGTCAGCGCTCGAACGGGCCAGGCCCGCAGCGGCAGCCAACGCTTTCAGTTCACGCAAGCTGTCGCAATCGGACTCATACTGCTGCTGGCGCTTCTCGTACGAGACCCGAGTCTTGGTGCAGACGAGGGTATAGGGTGATTTGAGTCGTTCGGTGGCACACTGCACATCGGTGCCCTGTAGCCAGTGGGAGACGTGCTGTCGGAGGTCCTCGCGGGCCCGATACGACCAGGTGCGTTGTTGCGGATCTCGCAGGAACGCCTGCAGGTCTTGGCAGGCTTTGCATCGGCAGGACACCTGGACCTCCATCGACCAGTCAGTTGGAAAACGCGCCGGCTCTCGCGTGCGCTCTGCAAGCTGGTTTTGACAATGCGCATGCAACCGCTTGAAAGCGTTCTCTACAGCAGCATCCAGGGGCGTTAGTGCTTTGACGGCAGGGATCAGCACCTGATGCAGACTGTATCGCTGCGGATCGGCGAGGGCTCGGTCCAGCAGTCCGTCCAGCAAGTCGATCCGGTCGATGGCCCCGAGGCTTTCGAAGAGGATCTCCAGCACCCCGCCGCGGCCCATGACGCCCCACCGGTCCACCTCGTCCCAGTGGGTCATGAGGTCGGTCAGGCCCTCAGCCACCTGCCTGCACGCCTGCGTGCGGTCCGGGTTCGCATCCCCGTGGCAGCAAAGGTCGCGCCAGACTGCCAACGCCGCGCGCCAGGTTTCACCTCGGTCGTAACCTCTCTCGGCCGCCAGAAAGCCTTCCAAGGCCGGCGCCAGGGGCTGCCAGCCGAGCCGCCGGCATAAGGACGTCAAGATCTTGCCCTCGGATCCCGTACACGTGCTTGGCAGGAACTCCTGGATGAAGCGGGCAGCTAGCTTGGCATCATCCAAGGCTTGCAAGCACTTCAGCATGGTTTCCGAGGGGGCGAATTGGGGCGTCCCATAGTCGTATTGAACATTCCAGTGGTCCATGATGCTGGCCGCCAGCCGCCGTGCGCTATCGATCCGCTCGCGGTCGCCAGCGACTGACTTCAGTACCGGCAAACCGACCTTGTGCCCCTCCCGGCCCACCATGACCAGTTCTGCCGTCTCCGGCCACAGCACCACCACGGCTCCATCATACCACAGGTCGACCGTAGTCCCCTCGTTCCCGGTCCGAG
>DASYBA010000768.1:0-2246 GCA_036501005.1 Candidatus Xenobia bacterium
GGTGAGAACAGCCCCGACAACCTCCGCAGTCGATACGCCAGCCTGCTCCACGCCCCGCCGGCCTGGGCTCGCCCCGTGATCCTGCAGGACCCCAACCCGCCGGCCCCCTCCATCACCTTTCGCCGGGTCGAACTGAACGGCACCCCCTGGGTGCTCAAGCTGGATCTCACTCCCAACACCCGTATCGAATGGCCACAAATGGACCTGGGCGCGGCGGGCCGTCTCAAAACGCCCTTGCACCTGGCCACCACCGACGGCCAACCGCTCCAGTTCACCGTCGAGGGCAAGGTCCCGTTCCCGCCCTTGACCCCGTTGCGCCCCGAAGAGCTGCTGAACCAGCAAGCCTCCATGTTACTCTTGTCTGGCTCCGATCGGTACCAGAACGCCGTGCGCGACCTCCGCATGCTGGCCTATCGGGAGAAGCTGCTGGCTGGGACCTGGCACTTTGAGACCTACTTTGGCCGAGACACGCTGCTCTCGCTCAGCATGCTGTCCAATACGTTGACTCCGCAGGCGCTGCGGGACGGCGTCGACAGCGTCCTCACCCGGCTCTCTCCCGAGGGCGTGGTGGCACATGAAGAGAGCATCGGCGCCTGGGCCGAGGTCGAGGACCTCAGCCAGATCGACAACGGCGGCCCCATCGCCGACCCGTGGGAAGCCCCCTGGTACGACTACAAGATGGTCGACAGCGATTATCTTTTGCCCCTCACCGAAGCAGAGCTGCCGCCGGCCGAATTTCGAAAACTCATGCAGGGGCCCCGTCAGGAAGCCGTGTTGCGCAACTGGAACCGAATCCTGGTGCAGGCCAGCAACGACCTGGTTCGCATCAATCCAGGGTTCACGGTCGGCGACTGGCGCGATTCCAGCGGCGGCCTGGCCGGCGGCGTCTACCCCGGGGACGTGAACACCATCCTCTTGCCGGGGGCCCTGCAGGTCATCCGACAAGGGCTGACCCGATATCCCGGGCTGGTATCGACCATCGTGGCCCGGCACCCCTATGCGGCGCTCGCGGCCGCCACCCAACCAGCCTGGTTCGATAGAGTGCAGGCCCACTGGAGCAGCGTCCCTCGACGGTTTGAAGTGCGCCTCTCGCCGGCGCAGGTCCGAGAAAGAGTGTCGGCCTATCTGCTAGCCATGCCGAAGGAGGTCGGCGATGCCCTGGCCGCCCAGCCCATCCTGGGCGGGCCCACCATCAAAGACTTCCTCCAGGGTGCGAACGTGCCCGGCTGGGATGGCCACCTTCGTTTCTGGGCATTGTCGGCCGATCGGGACGAGCATCCCATTCCCGTGCTCAATTCCGATATGTGCTTTCGCTTGTTCTATCAGCATCCGCACCCGCCAGACCTGGACGACATGGTGCTGTCCTGTCGTTTGCCATTTCCTCTCGGCCTCATGCTGCCCGTCGGCATGGTGGTGGCCGATCCGGCCTACAGCGCCAACCCCCAACTGTGGAAGAGCCTGGACTGGGATGCCTACCACGGCGTCGTCGTATGGGGCTGGCAGCACAACATGCTGGCCCTCGGGCTCCGGCGGCAGTTGGCTCGCACTGATATCAGCCCGGCCCTCCGCCACGCCATGTCGGCCCTGCTGGTGGAGCTGCAACAGGCCGAGGCCAACGACGGCGCCCTCACCAACTCCGAGCTGTGGACATGGCAGGTTCAAAACGGGCGTATCGAACCGCTGGCGTTTGGGGTCCGTTCCACCAGTTCCGACGAGGCGGACGCCTTGCAACTATGGAGCGCCGCCTGGGCGGGCGTCTACCTGTCCGAACACAGTCATTAAAGCAATCACCCATGCGGCACGACATGGCAAGCGACATGCACCCCCGCGTCGTCGGCGGCGGGCAGGAGGAGCGGTCGCTCCTGCGAGCAGACGGGCAAGGCCGAGAGGCAGCGGGGGTGGAAGGCACAGCCGGTCGGCGGGCGAGTCGGGTCAGGCATGTCGAGGCTCTTCAACGGCAGCTCGACTCGCTGCCGCGCCTGCCGCGGATCGAGCGGCGGCAGCGCGGCCAGCAAGGCCTTCAGGTAGGGGTGTCGAGGTCGATCGAGCACCGCGCCCACCTCACCGACCTCCACCATGGCGCCCAGGTACATGACGACGAGCCGCCCGCCTCGACCGAAGTAGCGGGCCGTGGCCAGGTCGTGCGTGATGTACAGAAAGGCAATGCCGCGCTCCTGGTTGAGCTTCCGCATGAGGTCGAGGATGGCCAGGCGGAGCGAGGCATCGACGCCACTCACTGGCTCGTC
>DASYBA010000769.1:0-6595 GCA_036501005.1 Candidatus Xenobia bacterium
GTGGCCGAGCTTCGCAAGATTCTCGCCATGCCGGGCTTTCGAGGCAACCTGCTGGCGGTTCGACAGACCGACGAGGAGAAGATTCGGGCGGCGGAGGTCCCACCGGAGCTGGAACCCGCCCGCCGGTTGCTGCTCGAGGCCGTCCGAGTCGAACTCGCCGAGCTGTCGCCCCGCTATCGCGAGCAACTGGCCAATAGTCACAAGTAGGCAGGCTTGGCCCCGGTTGTCGAGGCCCAGGACCTGGGCTACGTCTACATGCCCGGCACCCCCCTCGAGCAGCGGGCCCTGCAAGGCGTTTCGTTCGCCATTGAAGCGGGCGAATGCGTGGGGTTGATCGGGCCCACCGGGTGCGGTAAATCCACGCTCATCTCCCATCTCAACGGCCTGCTGCGGCCGACCGAGGGCCGCCTGACGGTGCTCGGACGAGACGTGGGCAACACTCGCGACCTGCGGTCGCTCCGCTTTGAGGTCGGTCTCGTTTTCCAGTCACCCGAGGCGCAGCTTTTCGAAGAGACCGTCTTTGCGGAGATCGCCTATGGTCCTCGCAACATGCGCCTGCCGGCCGCCGACATCGAAGGCCGGGTGGTGCGGGCGGCAGCCCTCCTGGGCTTGGATCTGGACGCGCTTCGACAACGCTCTCCCCTGACGCTATCCGGCGGCGAGCAGCGCCGGGTCGCCATGGCGTCCATCTTGTCCATGGAGCCGACGGTGCTGATTTTCGACGAGCCGACGGCGGGCCTCGATCCCGAGGGGCGAGCCCTCTGTCTGGCAGCGATTCAGGACCTCATCAGGAACGGCCGCACCCTGGTCGTGGTCTCCCACGATCTGGAGCTCATCGCGGCCCTGGCCAGCCGGGTGCTGGTGCTGGAGGGGGGGCGGCTGGCCTGGAATGGCGATCTGCGGGCCGCCCTGCGAGCGGGCCTGCCCGGCCTTCGTCCCACCCCGGCAGGCCGTCTCTGCCAGGCGTTGTCGGCGGCGGGCTGGGCGGTGCCCGGAGACGTCGTGACCGTTCCCGAAGCCAGCGAGGCAATCATCGCGGCGCTGCGCGAACAACCTGTTACCGATTTGTAAACTTTTCGGCAAAACCGCCGCATGCACCGTTGACGACCGCGGGAGTCGCTCCTATAATGGCGCAGGTCAGTACTGGGAGATGATTTCGATGTCTATTGTCGATGCGCTTTTCAAGGCCCCCGCCGCGGTCAGGCCGCCCGACCTCTCCGCACCTTTGGCGCCCGATCGGGCATTCGTGCTGAGCCGAATCGTTCGAGACAGTGCCCAGGACCCCATTCGCTACGTGCGCCAATGGCGTGTCGAAAGCGAGGGCGGCTAGCCGGTGACCGAACGCACCTACGCCCTGGAAAGTCAATACGCCATCGTGTTCCAGCCCCACGGCCGGGAGGCCGTCCGGCCCACGCCGCGGCACGTCTATCAGCGGCTCGAGGCGTTCGTGCGAAAGCGATGTTCGACCTTGCCGACCCGGGACCATGCCGGCGTGTTTCTGGAGAACGGCGGTCTGCTGCAGTTTGAAGGCGACCTGGACGAAGGCGTCATCCAGGTGACGACGCCCGAGTGCCGCTCGGCTCGGCAGGCGGTGATCTACCAGGAGGCCATGGATGCGCTGCTGAGCGGGATCCTGCCGGATCTGAACGCACGGTTACGCCTGGAGGGCTATGAGGGCGTGGTCGTGCTGGGACGGAACACGACCGACAACAAGGGCCACTTCTACGAGAGCCAGGAGCACTACGCCGTATCGGGCGCCCGGAGGGCCTGGTACCTGCGGCCGTTGATGGCCTGCTTCACGGCTCTTTTCACCCCGCTGCAAGCCGTGGCGGGTGCCCTGCCGATGGTCCCCCTGCTTTTCCTCCTGGGCGTCAGCCGGCTGGGGGCCCTCCTGCTCCGGGCCCGCCCGGCGGTGGCTCAGCGCTGGTCCGAGCGATGCTTGCGGTGGACCGAGAAGGTCGTGCTGGGCGTCAGCCGGTCTGCCGCCGACGTCCTGTCTCCCCTCGTCGCCTGGTATGTCGCTTTGGTATCGAACACGGTGTACGCTCCGTATATCGGCGAACTGACCGCGTTCATCGTGACCCGCCCCATCTGGTGCGGGAGCGGTCGACTGAAGATGCCGGCCTCGCCCGGACAGTCCCCCTTTCAGTTGATGCAGAAGAGCGACGCCATGGGGGCGGTGACGGGCGTCTGCCGGCCTGGCGTGCAACGCCCCATCTATGACTTCAAAAGTCTTTTCACCCACCCCATGGCGGTGCTTCGCCCGGTGGTGCGGTTACAGGTCTGCTATAGCGATTCGAACATGAGCGAGCAGATCTCATGGCTGAAGCTGGCCGTGACGGGGCTTCTGCTCCAGATGATCGAAGATGGGATTCGCTTCGACGTACGGCTGGCCAGTCCCATGCAGGCGCTGCGTCGGGTCAGCGCAGACGTTTCGCTAGAGCGCCCCGTCGCCGTCGTCGGACGGGGTGAGGTGACGGCGCTGAGCATCCAGGCGCATTATCTGGAGGTGGCCCGGCAGTATTTCGAAGTGCACCCCGGCGATGGCTCGGCAGCCCGCATACTGGGCGTCTGGGAAGAACTGTTGCGTTCCGTGGCGCAGGCGGGCCAGGCCAGGCCCGTCTGGACGGTCGACTGGTCGGCCAAGCGCGCCCTCATGGCTGAAGCGCTGTGCGACATGGCCAGTATCGAAGACCTCGCCCTGGTGCGAACCTGGGCCGAGGAGATCGTCAACGCCGGGGAGAACTTCGACGTATTGTCCCAGGCCGGGGAGGTCGGCATCGACCTGCGCCTGCGCACCGTGCTGACCGCCCGGGCCTATGTCACTCTCAACCACTACCGGCACGCCCGCCGGTTGTTGTGGGCGGATTTCCTGAAGCTGCTCCAATTGTCATGGCAGGTGGAAAAGATTGACCTCAAGTACCATCAGGTGGGGTCTGAAGGCTATGCTCACCAATTGGTGGAGGGCGGCCTGATGCCTCGCATGAGCTGCGCCCAGGAGTTGAGAACCGCCCAGACGGTCCCGCCTGGCACCGCCCGCCCCGTCGCCGCTGTCAGCCTCAACTAGCAGGGCTGCCGCCCCCCATCCGCTGCGCTGGGGCCCCCCCGGCTCGCAACTAGGGAAGCTCTGCGGCATCGGGCTTAGCCCACTACTAGCCGGCGCCCACTCGTAGACCCTAGGCGGCGGCTTCACCCTCCGACTGCTTCCACTGCTCCCGCTGTGCTTCGTAGAGACGACGGTAGAGCCCGCTGGCGGCCATGAGCTCTTCGTGGCAGCCCTGCTCGACGACCCGGCCATTGTTCACCACCATGATACGGTCGGCTCGGCGGATGGTCGCCAGTCGGTGGGCGATGACGAACGTCGTGCGACCTTTCATGAGGCGCTCCAACGCTTCCTGGATCTCCGACTCGGCCTGCTGGTCGAGGGCTGACGTCGCCTCGTCCAGGATGAGGATGCGCGGGTTTCTCAACACCGCTCGCGCAATGGCGACCCGCTGGCGCTGGCCCCCAGACAACCCCGAGCCTCGCTCGCCGATGACCGAATCGAAGCCTTTTTCAAGCTTCATGATGAAGTCGTAGGCATTGCCGACCTTGGCGGCGTCGATCATCTCCGCTTCGCTGGCCGCCAGGTTGCCGTACATGATGTTTTCGCGCAGGGTGCCGGAAAAGAGCACGTTCTCCTGAGGCACAATGGCCATCTGCTCGCGCATGCTCTTCACTTTGACGGTCTGCAGATCGATACCATCCATGCGGATGACGCCCGCGGTGGGTTCATAGAAGCGGGGAATGAGGTTCACGATGGTGGTCTTGCCCGCCCCGTTGGGCCCGACCAGGGCCACCATCTCGCCCGCCTTGATGGTGAAGCTGAGGTCTCTCAACACCGGTTCCTCGTCATAGGCGAACGTCACGTGATCGAATTCGACCTGGCCTTCGATACGGGGCATGGCCTGCGCGCCGGGTCGCTCGGCGGCTTCCACGGGCAGGTCCATCAGCTCAAAGACTCGCTGCCCGCTGACCAGCCCGCGGCGCAAGCCCGTATAGGTGCCCGCCATGCGGTTAAGCGGGTTGGTGGCCAGCACCATGTAGAACCAGAACTGCATCATGGCGCCCAGCGTGAACTGGTTGGTGATGATGCCGTAGCCGCCGTAGAAGACGACGATGACCACGCCCACGGTGCCGAAGAACTCGACGACGGGCGCTTGCGTGGCCCCCATCTGGGCAATCTTCATGGCGGCGTCGAACGCCTCCGCGTTGATGTTTTCGAAGCGATGCACTTCGTATTCCTCGCGGGTGAACGACTTGACGACCTTCATGCTGGTGAAGGTTTCTTGCATCTTGCTGACCAGATCCGATAGTCGGTTCTGGTTGCGCACCGCGTATTGGTTGATCATGCGGCCGAACTTCGACAGGGTGAAGCCGATGGCGGGCGACGCAATGAGGGCCAGGAGGGTCATCCCCGGACTGGTCCACAGCATGAGCGCCAGGGCGACCACCAGGATGGTGACATCGTTCAGCATGCTGACCAGGCCCGAGGTCAAGGCATCGCTCATCATGCTGATGTCGGCCGTGAAGCGACTGAGGATGTCGCCTACCCGCACGCGGTCGTAGAACGGCATGGGCAGGGCTTGCAGATGGCGGTAGACGGTGTCGCGGATGTGGGTCACGGTCTGCTGGCTGGCCCACGCCATGAGGTAGCCCTGGGCATAGCTGAAGAGCCCCTTGCCGATACACGAGGCCATGATGAACCAGCAGATCTTCTGCAGATAGACCGGGTCCTTCGCCACAAAAACGTGGTCCGTCAACTGCTTGAGGAGCCACGGCTGAAGCAGGGTGGTGCCGTTCATGACCAGGCCGGCAATGATGGCCATGAAGAAGCGGGGTAGTTGCGGGCGGGCAAAACCGACAAAGCGGCGACAAACCTCCGCCAACTGGCTGGAGGTCATCTCTTCTTCGGTGTTTTTCAGTACAGGTTGCATGATCGAAGGTCCATTTTACCAGAAGTGTCAATCATCGAACGGCCAGAGGCTGGACGTGCCAGATGTCCCGGACGTAATCGCGTATGCTGCGGTCGGAGGAGAAATAGCCCGTGCGAGCGACGTTCAAGATGGCCATACGGGTCCAGCGCTCCGGGTCGCGGAAGGCTTCTTCGGCCCGCTGCTGCGCTTCCATGTAGCTGTTGAAGTCGGCCAGGAGCAGATACTCGTCTCGAGTCAGGAGGCTGTCGACCAGGGGTCGAAACACGCTGGTATCGCCATCCGAGAACATGCCGCCCTGGATGGCATCCAAGACCCGGGTGAGCTCCGCATTGTCTTTCACATAGTCCCACGGGGTGTAGCCCCGGGCTTTGAGGTCGTAGACCTCCTCGGTGCGCAGCCCGAACAGGAAGAAGTTCTCTTCGCCGACGTGCTGGCGAATTTCGACATTGGCACCGTCCAGGGTGCCGATGGTCAAGGCCCCGTTGAGGGCGAACTTCATGTTGCCGGTGCCGGATGCTTCCTTGCCGGCGGTCGAGATCTGCTCCGACAGGTCGGCGGCCCGATACACGCGCTCGCCCAGCGAGACGTTGAAGTTGACCAGGAAGACGACCTTCAAGCGATGCTGGGTCTCGGGGTCGGCGTTGATGACCTCGGCCACCGAGTTGATGAGCTTGATGATGAGCTTCGCCATGGCGTATCCGGGGGCCGCCTTGCCGCCGAAGATCAACGTGCGAGGCACCGCGTCGGCCTGGGGATCATCCTTCAAGCGGAAGTACTGCGCCACGACCGCCAGCACGTTGAGGAGCTGGCGCTTGTATTCGTGCAGGCGCTTCACCTGGATGTCGAACAACGAAGACGGGTCGACGTCGATACCGTTCTTGTGGCGGATGTACTCGGCCAGGTCGACCTTGTTCTCCCGCTTGATGCGGGCGAACTTGCGGCGGAACTCCGCCTGGTCGGCGTACGGCTCGAGCTTCTTCAGCTCATCCAGGTTGGTCATCCAGCCCGTGCCGATGGTGTTCTTGAGCAGGAGTGCCAGCTTGGGGTTGGCCAGCACCATCCAGCGGCGGGGCGTCACCCCATTCGTGACGCTGAAGAATCGCTCCGGCCACATCTCGTAGAAGTCGCGCAGGACGTCTTTTTCCAACAGGTCGGTGTGGAGTCGAGCTACGCCGTTCACCGCGTGGCTTCCCACGGTGGCGAGCCACGCCATGCGAACGTGCTTCTCGCTCCCTTCCTCGATGAGAGACATGCGCTGCACCCGGTCGTCGTCGCCCGGAAACCGATCCTTCACCTGGTCGAGAAAGCGGCGATTGATCTCGTAGATGATCTCCAGGTGGCGGGGCAAAAGAGAACCGAAAAGATCGACCGGCCAACGCTCCAAGGCCTCGGAAAGCAAGGTGTGGTTGGTGTAGGAGAAGACCCGCCCGGTGATGTCCCACGCCTTGTTCCAGTCGACGCCATGCTCGTCGACCAGCAGGCGCATGAGCTCTGCAATGGCGACAGAAGGGTGGGTGTCGTTCAGTTGGATGGAGACCCGATCCGGCAGGGCGTCAAACGTGACATGGTCGGTGTAGCGATGGTAGCGTCGCAAGATGTCCTGTATCGAACAGGTCACG
>DASYBA010000770.1:0-4265 GCA_036501005.1 Candidatus Xenobia bacterium
CCACTCTGCCACCTGTTCGACCATATCGAATCCTCTTGAATCCTACACCACCCACGAAGATGCCAAGCTGTGCTCCGTGTCGGAGCAGGCGTTAAGGGACTGGGCGGAAAACAGCCGCGGCCAGCTCCGCACCTGCAAAAGCTGCATGGCTTAGGGAGCAGGGCTGCGGCCGGCCGTTGGCGTATCCCGGCGGCGTAGGAGGATCCGTCCATGAAGAAGATTGCCCTGGTTGGACTCGCTTTCCCCATTCTACTAGCCACCGCGCCCGCCGTTGCGGTCCCCGCGGTCCAGCACACGGCCGCACCGGCAACGACCTCCAAGACGCACAAGCTCAAGCTCGCGAAGGTGCACAAGTTGACCGCGTCCTCCAAGATCCACAAGCTGACAGCCAAACCGATCGTGAATCACCCCCGACACAACGGGGTCACATCCAAGTAGCCGGCTATTTCAGGGCGACCACATATAGCCACCAGGTCTCTGCCGTGGACGTCAACTGCTTCGGCTCGAAATAGCGATCGATCTCGGTGCCTGCCTTGGAGACTTTGCATTGGAGGAATCGCACGTCCTGGAAGCCCGCTTCGTGCAAGGCGTCCCGCAGCTCAGGGCAGGTCCATAGGCGCCAGTCATAAGTGAAGGCCCGGTCGAGACACGAGCCATCGGGAAAGCGGAAGTTGATGGAGCACGTGCTCTGGTGCGTCAACGCATCGAAGCCATCCTGGCGCCATTCGTAGGTGAAATTTCGATACATGCGGGGCAAGACGTGGGGGTGTTCCACCGAGCGCTCCAACTGGTTGTCCTGCATGGTCGCTTGACCGCCGAAGAGGTCCATGAAGAGGATGCCATCCGATACCAGCTCCCGATAGGCGCAGCGAAGCCACTGCAAGAGCGCCGGGCGGGTCTTCAAGATCATGTAGCTGAAGTTCATGCCGCAGACCAGGTCGACCCGTTCGCCGCTCCCTTTTCGCACGTCGCCGTGCACCTGCCGGAGCCGGCCGGCGACGGATGGAGGCAGCTTCGACAAGCGATGCTGGGCCACCCAGTCCAGCGTGGGCAAGTCGAGGTCGATGGCGATGGCTCGGTGGTTGCGTTTCTGGATCCAGCTCAAACTGAGGGCTGACGTCCCGCAGAAGTCTTCTCGCATGACGTGCGGCTGGCGGCCCCGATACCGTCGAAAGGTCCGCTCGAAGTAGCCCACTTCGGTATCGGCATCCTGCACTGCCAGTTCGTAGGCCATGAGCGGATCGATGCGGCGAGCGATGTCCATGCCCGCACCTACGCCACGGCTAGGCTGGCGACCTGCGCACCACCACCACGGCGGCGTCGTCCTTCAACCGTCCGTTCGCCTGCTGACGAGCATGGTGCACGACCGCATACATGAGTTCGTCGGCGCTGCCGCCATCGATGTCCGACAGGACCGGCCCCAGGCCCCCGTCGTCCAGCATCTGGAGCGTGCCAGAAGCTTCGGTGATGCCGTCGGTAAACATCACCAGGCTGCCGCCTTTGGGAATCTGCACCCGGCGCTGTTCCCAGGTCGCGTCTTCCAGCAGGCTCAAGGCCGGCCCGGTCGGCAGCAACGGCTCCAAGCGACCGTCCGGTTGGCGTAGGAGTGGCGGGGGGTGGCCTGCGTTCGCGTACGTCAACCGACCTGTCTTCAAGTCCAAGAGGCCCAGGAACAGGGTCACGAAAATGCTCTCTGCCCCCATGCGTCGGATCAGGGCCCGGTTGGCGGCGGGCAGCACTTTGCTGGGCCCTCTCCCATGCTTGGCTTCGAAAAAGCGAAGAAAGCAGACGACATGGGCGGTGTGCACCGCCGCCGCCAGGCCCTTGCCGCACACGTCCCCGATGACCAGGGCGAGACGACGGTCATCGACCTGGATGAAGTCGTAGAAGTCGCCGCCAATGCGGGCAGCCTCTTCGGCCGTCTGGTAGTAGTCGGCAAATTCATAGCCCGGCACGTGGGGCGTGCGGCCCAGGAAGACCAGCGTCAGCCGACGCAAGACCTCTCGCTCGTGGTGGAGCGCATCCCGCTCCACCTGCAGGGCATGTTCCAGTCGACGCTTCGTCTCCAGGAGCCGGCGCCTCACCCGATCGTCGCTGCCCTCCAGCAAGAGCTCATTGCTCACCAGGGTCGCCACTTCGGTGAGGCGGGCGACGTCGTCGGGCCCCCACTGGCGCACGCCCCACTGCACCACGGCCAGCACGCCGATGGCGTGGGGCCCGCCAAAGTAGAGCGGGACCCCGAGAAAGCTGGCGGCCCGGCCGTCAAGACCGAGGCCCGGCTCCAGCCGGAGATCGTCCAGGGCCACCGGTTGGTTGGCCGCCACGACATAAGGACCGATACGCTCCACGCAGGGGTCGGGGTCTCCGACGTCCACCCGCAGACAGGGTTGCTCGGGGCCCATCAAAAGGGTGCCCCCAGCAGACGCTTGCAGCGTGGTGACGGCCAACTGGGTGAGGCGATCCACGGCGTACCCGGGCCTCGCTTCGTGCAGTTCGAGGGCATGCAGCACCTCGAGCCGGTGGCTGCTGCCCAAGGCAGCGGCCACCATGGCGGAATTTATCGAAGCCAGATCACGTAGCATGATGCTTTTTGCCTATCGAATGATGAGCCCGACCTGATAGGGCCGGCGCGATACGTCCCTGGTTCGGGGACCGTCAGGTTCCAAAGTCAATTACCTTTCATGATACCCCATGTCCGCGGGGGTCAATCGCCCCCCCACCAGGCGGCACGCCAAGGGGCGCATGGTTCCGAGAGATCGGAGAAAGGGCTTAGCTGTGGACCAACGTCACCAAATCCACCTCGCGAGCGACCGTCATTCACTTGCCTCGGCACGCCTGAGAAACAGCGTCAGGTCTGCCACGCGGACATACAGCGATACTTTGAGAAGATGGCCTCCCGCCGCGGCCAGGCCCTCCGCCGTCAGAAAACGAAGCCTATGGACGTTCCTGCAGCAATCGGCCGGAAGTGTATTGGGGGGTGCCAGGCGCCCGTCCTTCTCCCTGTTCAACAAGAGTAAGGTACGGACAGGTCTGCCCCGCCGCGGGCTTATGAGTGCCCCTATCGGTCCGCGGTTGAGTGACGTGGTTCACGACCCCTGTGTTGCTTAACGCCCAGTCTGGACTATACACGAATCGCCTGCTATCGCAGCATTCCAACAAACTGAACAACGCGCGGTTGCAGGTGGTTCGATACAATTGTTGAATATAACCCCATGCTCTCCAGCGATCAAAAACTGGCTCGCAAACTGCGAACAGAACGGCTCCGGTGCGGGCTGAGCCAGGCAGAAGCGTTGCGGCGTCTCTCCATCGTGGCTCTCTCAGGTAGAAAAAGGCCGCCGGGCCACGTCGCACCGGCTGGCGGAGCACTCGAACCGCTCTATGGGGTCAAGAAGGGTGCCTTCACCAGAAGCTATCGCTTTCCGACACGAGGGCGTGGGATGGCTTCCGCTCAGATAGGTGCGGTTCTGCGCACTGTCATGCGGGCTAGCCCTGTGGGGAGCCAAAGCGATATGACCCGGGTGCGATGTCCCGCTCCCAACCCGCATCGGTGGTCGACATGGCAAGGCACGGTGGAGAACCCACTATGGCCCATCGCTCCGCACCTCGGTCCGGCAGCTCAACAGGAAGTTGAATTGCTGGAGGCACGTCGGGCCAACGATGACACGTTCTGGCGTCTGTTGAACGGAATGCCGTACGATTCCTGGACGGAGAAACGCCTGGTGATCAAGCTCGGTCTTGCGGGTGGCGAACTGATTCGAATCGCGCCGGCCCGCCTGGGAGCATGTGCTCCAGTCGTGGATGGCCGGAGGGGTCACGACACCCGGCGGCGTCCGCAGGTGGCCATGGTCGTGTCGTGCCAGGGTGTCTCCGCCGTTTTCTGGTTCCAAGGCCCCGTCCGAGGGCTCACCACGACCTGGAAACTGGATGCGCTGGTCGTGGCCGCCGTGGGTGATAGGCGGGTCACGGTGAACCTGGAGGCTGATGGTCCTGACCACGATGCGCGTCGGGATTGGTTCCGACAAGAGGACCTCGGCCTTCCCACGCTGCGCTACACGGCTGCCACTGTGAACGCCCCTGGCTTCATCAGCAGGCTCTTCTCCGACCTCCGCCGCTTGATCGAACGTCTATAGGCCGGTTCGCCAGAACCGTATCTGATAGCGGGAGCCAGGTTGCCAAGCCCACGGGTCCTGCGCGGGTTCCGCTCCCATGCGGGCCAGAATTCACGAGCGCAAAGTACTTCTGGAGTCAACGTTCATCGGTGGCAG
>DASYBA010000771.1:0-10967 GCA_036501005.1 Candidatus Xenobia bacterium
CCCGGGTCGGGGCTGGGACGGACCTCGACGAAGGCGATCTGGTCCGCGTGCGGGCCCTTGCGAAGCCGCTCCTTGACCACCTCGGGGTCGCCCTCGTAGGGGGCGCTCAGCACCAACTGGTTGCCGTGTGCCAGCGACCGGGTGCGCTCGAAGCCAAAGGTCTTGGCGCTGTTGATGTCTAGAAAGCGAAGCCCGCCGTGCTTGGTGGGTCGGCCGGACACCAGGTACTCGCCGTAGACGTGGCTGAGTATGCGGTCGACCTCGTCGGCGACCAGCGGATAGTTGTTCTTGACTTTGTCTTGAGCCATGGTGTCTCTCTCCTCCGAAAATTGGGCCGCTGCTTTCGGCGTGGCGACGGTTTCCCCTCTATCACGGGCCGAAGAAGGCCAGAGCTGCTGCCAGTTCGGGGTGGTGCCGAGCGTGGTCGGGCAGCGTTGCGCCTCGCATCCAAGCCTGCCACGCCTGGTGCAGACTGGCGGCACCCGCTTGCGGCCCGGCGGGGTGTGCAAACACGCCGCGGCCCGGGATGAAGCCGAAGTCCCGATGCCCCACCACCTCTACCATGCGAGCCAGCGTGCCCGCCCAGTCACTCCCGCCGGGCACGGGCAACGAAGCCCGCAGGTTGCCCCAGGGCCGGGTGCAGGCCCGCACGCAGGCCTGGATTTCTTCTACCGAGGTCAGCATGCGAGGGCCCGGTCCGGGCATGATGATGGCGTCAAAGCCGGCCAGCCGCAGAAGCGACGTCCACACGGCAGAGGACACGCCGAAGGAGGGCATGCGCGTGAAGGCCGCTTGCATGTCGAAATGCGAGAAGAGAGGGACTCGGGCGTGCCGGGCGACCATCCGACACGCACTCAGACCGACCGGTTCGGCATTCAACATGAGGGCGACTCGATCGCCCCCTATCTCCTGGACGAGGGCCTGCAGCCGCAGCAGATTCTCCACCTCGTCGGTGATGTTGGCCAGGAAGAGCTGGCCGCCGGTTCCGGCTCGTGCCAGGCCCTCCAGACAGAGTCGCAGCCTGTCCTGCAGGGGCGAATAGGCGACGTCGCTGAGCAGTTCGTCGTCCTTGGCAATGTCCAGGCCGCCACGCCAGGCGGCTTCGGCCAGCGCCGCGAACGCCGCCGGGGGCAGGCCGACGTTGGGTTTGACCACCCCGATGAAGAGCGGACGATCAAACACGCCCAGCCGTTCCCGCAGCCCTTCGATACCGAAGCGGGGGCCTTCGAAGCTGGCCAGGAAGGCGTCCGGCAGCTCCAGGTCCACCAGTTTGATGGTGGCGATGCCGGGGGCGTGAAAGACGCCTTCGCCCAGGGCTACCGTGAGCAGATTGGGCAGTCGAGCGCCGAAGTTGACGACCGGCTGGGCGATGACCGCCTGCACTTCACGGAACGGGCCGGGCGGATGGAAAGGCGATGCCCAGGAAGGCGTATCGATTTCGCCCATGACCTGGAGGCCGACGAGCCGGGCGCCATGACGGGGCCGAAAGTCTTCGTCGTGGCCCGGCCGGCACCACTGGGCCGTGCTGCTTTCCTGGCACAGGTGCACGGCGGCTGCCTCGGCCGGCCCGGCCGTTTCAAACCGGTAGTGGAGAAAGACGTAGTCGTCGGGAGGGAGCGACTCTCGAGAGGCGGTGAAGGACATGGTTCGAACCTCCAGAAGGCGGCACGGTGCCAGATGCGACGCAGCGGTTCGGTAGCCGCGCCGACAACTACGCCCGCTATCGTCCCGGCTATCCGCCGGCGGTCATCGATGTCCTGCGGCTGACGCCGGGGGTCCGAGTGGCAGACCTCGGCTCCGGGACCGGCATCTTTGCTCGTTTGCTGGTCGAGGCTGGAGGTGAAGTCTGGGCCGTAGAGCCGAATGGACCCATGCGGGAGGCGGCCGAGAGGGATCTCGAGAGCGTCCCCGGCTTCCATAGCGTCAACGGCCGTGCCGAGGCCACCACCCTCGCCGACGAGTCGGTCGACCTGGTGACGGCGGCCCAGGCCGCGCACTGGTTCGACATCCCGCGGGCTCGGGTGGAATGCCGCCGAATTCTGCGCCCCGGCGGCCGGGTCGCCTTCATCTGGAACGTGCGGTTGCAGGACGCCAACCCGTTCCTCCGGCAGCTTGAAGACCTGCTGCGGACCCTGGGCCGTGAATTTCCCGACGAGAGCCTGCAACCGAAGGTTCAGGACCCGTTCTTTGGTGCCGGCCGATACCAGGTCGACCACCTGCCGTCCGAGCAGGTGCTGGACTGGCCGGCCTTCCAGGGGCGCATCGCCTCCGCTTCCTACACCCCTGAACCCGGGGCGTCGGGCTACGAGGCGTTGCAGACCGACCTGCGCAGCCTCTTCGATCGCCATCAGCAAGGCGGCGTGGTCCGTATCCTGTACGATACTCGAGTGGTGGTTTCGACCCATGGCTTCCGGGACCGCGATGTGCTAGACTGAGATCGTGGATATAGCACTTCGTATCGTCGGCGGCCTGATCGGGTTCGCGGTCGGCATTGCCTTTCTGCATCTGCCCTGGATTGGCACGGTGGCCGGTCTTTTCATGATGGCCGGGTCGCTGTTGGGAATTGTCTCACCCGTCATGCAGAAGAGCTCCCTCTATCAGGTACTCGCCATTTTTGCGGCGCTCTTCTTCCTGGTCTGGAAGATGATTCCCCATCTGCGCTTGCTCGGCCCCCATCACTGGCACTTCTAACGGGCGGCGGCCTTCAGGCGGTCGTGGAAGAGCTGGCGGAATTTTTCGATTTTGGGCTCGATGACCACCCGGCAATAGCCCTGGCTGGTGTGCTGGTTGTAATAGTCCTGGTGGTAGGCTTCGGCTGAATAGAAGTTCCGATACGGCACGATCTCGGTGACGATTGGGTTCGGATAGAGCGCCTGGGCCTGCTTTTTCGTTTCTTCGGCGAGGCGGTGCTGTTCTTCGTCGTGATAGAAGATGGCCGATCGGTATTGCGTGCCAGCGTCGTTGCCCTGGCGGTTCAGCGTGGTCGGATCGTGCATCTGCCAGAAAACCTGCAACAGATCCCGATACGATATGCGCTTGGGATCGAACGTGATCTGCACGGCCTCGGCGTGCCCGGTATTGCCGGTGCAGACCAGCTCGTAGCTGGGATTGGGCACGGTGCCTCCGGAGAACCCGGAGACCACGTGTACCACGCCATCCAGGCGCTGGTAGAGCGCTTCCATGCACCAGAAGCAGCCCCCCGCCAGGGTGGCCACCTGCAGGCCTTTTGGGTCCTCCATGGGTTTACCCTCCTTGTCGGCCAGCACCGGTACGCCCAGCAAGAGGGCGATCAGCATGACCAGCGTCCATTGTTTCATCAGTTCTTTCTCCCTCGCCGGGCAGCCCAGACCAGGGCCCCGAGCAACACGGCCATGGCGCCGACGGAGACGAGCCAGTTCCCCACGGTGGCGTGACCGTAAGGGGTGGGGTTGGGGGGGAGCGAGGGCTCGACGTCGAGTCGCCCCTGTCCCCAGGCCGCACCGAGCCAAGCCAGCCAGACCACCGTCATCCAGCGCATACAGGCTAGGTTACGTTCCGCAGGTATCAGGTCCTGCGCGGTGAATCGGCGGCCAGTTTCCAGGGGAGGTTGTCTGTCCATGGCTCGAGTGGGACGAAACGATCCGTGTCCGTGCGGGAGCGGAGTCAAGTACAAGAAGTGCTGCATGGCGACCGAGGCGCCTTCGACCTCCTCCGCCGTGGCCCCGGTGCACGCCGTCGATCAGGCGGTGATGCCCGCGCTGGTGCAGTTCGCCATGCGACACCACGACCGAGCCAGCGTGCCGGAGTTCCAGAGCCGCGCCTGGCTGGAGGGTACCACGCCCCTCCTCAACGCCTGGCTGGTCTTCCATCGGCCTTTTCCTGGAGGGCGTGTCGTGGAGCGCTTCCTGCAGCAGTCCCCGGAGCTGTCCGAGCGCACCCGGGCCTGGCTCGAGGCCCAGGCAGCGGCCCGCCTGTCCATGTGGAAGGTGACGGGGGTCAACCCGGGCACCAGTTTCCAGGCGGAAGACGTGTTCACGAGCGAGCGGCGGCAGGTGCGCGAGGCCAGTGCCTCCCGCCTCATGACGCCGGGCCTCTACATCCTGGCGCGCCTGGTCGACTTCGAGGGCGACACGGTCATCGCCACCATGCATCCATCGCCTTTGACGCCTTTGCCCGCCTCGCAGGTCCGCCAGGTCGCCGATAGCGACCCGTGGGGCCTGCTGGTCGCCTGGGAGGAGGCAGTAGTGCAGACCAGCACCCGCACCCCGCAGGCGCCCCACAACACGGACGACGATCCTATCGAATTGATTCTCCTGGAGTTCTCCGTCTTCGATAACTGGCTGGATCCTTTGAAAGAGCAGGTGCCGGCCGACATGGAGCTGGTCGAGACGGCCTCGGGCGGGGCGGTCTTGCAGAAGCGGGAGCCGCCTCACTACACCGTCGCCCACCTGCAGAGACGCAAGCGGAAGCTGGCGGTGCAGGTCAATTCTCGCCGCCGTGCCGACCTCGTGACCCGTCTCTTCGAAGCCGCTTCCATGCCGTTGCAGCGTGAGGCCCCCCTGGACTTCCGGGAGTACCAGCGCACCATGCAGGCGTCCAGTCCGCCGCCGCCCCCGGACGCGGTGGCCGCCTTCAAGGCGCAGCGCTATGAGAGCTGGATGGACGAGCCGGTGCCGGCCCTTGGGGGGCAGACGCCTCGCCAGGCCGTCGCCACCGTGGAAGGGCGTCCTCGAGTGGAGGCCCTGTTGGAGGAGATGGCGTTCTACGAGTCCCGGCTGCCCGAGGCTCAGCGCTACGACTTCAACCGTCTGCGCGAGCGTTTGATCCCAGCGCTCTGAAAGCTTTAGCGGCGGTTGCGGCCCGTCGGGCGTCGGCGCAGGCGGGTGCGAGTGCCCGTCGCACCCCGGGTAGGCAGGACTCGAACCAGGCCGTTGGACAGCACGGCTGCCGTCATCAGGGTTGATTGTGACAGGGCTCGGCTCAGCATGCGGGCCACGCCCTTGCGCACGCCCCGGTGGCGCCAGGATTTGTAGGACGACGGCCAGGCGGGGGCGGCGATCGAGGGCGCCTCGCTCTGCTCTACCACGTCGATGACTTCGCCTCTCGCGAGGGCGGCGATCATTTCGTCCATGGTCAGCTTGCGGCGGCGGCCGTGGAAGTGACGCTGCCGGCGCTCCTGGCCGTCGCTCAGGTTGACGCAGGCGTCGACGACGTCATAATCAGGCCCAGCTTCTTCGAGCTCTGATTCGGTCTCGAGCCGGTCGACGATCTCGTGGTGATGCGCTTCAACTTCCCACATGCCAGCCCCCTCGTGGTTGGCGTGCAGGGCATAGGTGGCGAGACCTTTTCCTTCCACTATCATCGTGCTTCCATCATAGCTCGACCGGCCCCCCTACGTGTTTGCCGGGCTGTTAACAGGGGGAGGGAAGCAGGGGACGGCAGAAAAACTCCGCCCCGCATGGAGAAGAACAGCATGCCGCCTTCCCGCCACCCTGCCAGCAACGGTACGGCTACGGTGGAGATGACCCTGGGGGCCCACCTGGGTCAGGCCCTGTCGGTCCGCTGGCGCGACTTTGAGGGCCTGGTCAAGCGTCTGCGCCGCAAGGTCAGAAAGAAGGAAGTCCACGCGGTGCGCGTCACGGTGCGTCGCCTGTGTGCCCTGCTCGACCTCATCTTTGAGACCGTGCCCATCTCGGCGGCCACCAAGGTGCGCAAACGGCTCAAACGGTGCCTGGCGGCGCTGGGCGACCTGCGCGACGCCCAGGTGCAGGCCGACACGGTCGCGGACCTGCTGGAAGCGTTTCCGGCCCTGCAAGCCTTCCACCAGCACCTGGACAAGCAGGTGGAGCGGCTCCGCAAGAAGGCCGGCCGGGCCATGCAGGACGTTTCGCTGCGCCGCCTGGCCCGC
The DNA here is from genome assembly GCA_036501005.1 of Candidatus Xenobia bacterium. Classification (GTDB taxonomy): domain Bacteria; phylum Vulcanimicrobiota; class Xenobia; order RGZZ01; family DASYBA01; genus DASYBA01. The sequence continues at coordinate 5,888 of DASYBA010000771.1, forward strand.
CGCCGCCGGCGTCTGCTCGACGACGCGACCCCCCACTGGACGGCGACCAAAGACGAGCGGCAGCGAGCGCAGACCGCCGAGGCAGTCGGCCGCGCCTTTTCCACCGTGCTCGAACGTCGCACCGCCCTGGACATGACCGACCTGGCCACCGTGCACAAGATGCGGATTGACTTCAAGCGCTTTCGCTACATGGTCGAAGTGCTGCAGCCGTTCCTGTCCGGGGTGGGCTCGGCCCAGCTCAGCTCCATGCAGGCGTTTCAGAGCATGATGGGCGACGTGCACGATCTGGACGTCCTGGGCCAGGCGCTCAACCGCTTTCGCGAGAAGTCGGGGCGGCCGGCCCGGCTGGCCTCGGTGCAGGATGAACTGGCGCAGCGGCTGTTGATGGCCGCCGACCGTTTCATGGGGGCTTCCGACGAAATCTACTCGTTCTGGAACCAGGCCTGGTTCATGGAGCGTCAGTAAGCGCATGGATCTCTACATCTTGCGACACGGGATTGCCGTCGACCATGGCACGCCCGGCTATGAAGAAAGCGAACGTCCCCTGACGCCCGAGGGTCGAACCAAGCTGAAGAAGGTGGTGCGGGGGTTGAAGACCCTGGAGGTCGAGCCCGGGGTGGTGGTGAGCAGCCCCCTGGTGCGAGCCCGCCAGACCGCGGAGATGGTCGTGGAGGGGCTCGGTCTCAAGCGTCATGTGGCCTTCACCGACCTTCTCACCCCCGACGGTCCCTACTCGGAGCTGCTGCAGTGGCTGGACCGCCAGCACGGCCAGGAAGACAGCGTCATGCTGGTGGGCCACGAGCCGCACCTGAGCGGCCTGGTCTCCTTCCTGCTGACCGGAGATGGGCGGGCCCGCCTTGAATTGAAGAAGGCCGGGCTGTGCCGCCTGCAGGTGGAAGATTTGCAGGGGGCGCACACCGCGACGCTCTGCTGGCTCCTGACGCCGCGCCAGATGGGGCTGCTGGAGGGCTGACGGTCGAGGTCGTCAAACAGAGCTTGCATGATTTTCGAGCTCAATCGCCATCCGCGCAACCCCATCATGGTGCCGGATCCGACCTCGCCGTGGGAATGCTTTAACGTCTTCAATCCAGCCGTCATCTACCACCAACGGCTGTTCCACATGTTCTATCGAGCCCAGGGCCTGGACTGGGTCAGCCGTATCGGATATGCCGTCAGCGACAATGGCGTCGAGTTCAACCGCCTGCGAGAACCGATTCTCTCGCCCATCGACGGCACCGACAGCCGCGGGCTGGAGGATCCTCGAGTGGTGGTGATTGACGACGTCTACTACATGACCTATACGGCCTACGGTCGGGAGTGGGACGGCCCGGGGCCGGCCACCCACGCGGGCGGCGGCATCCTGCCCATGATCGCCCGCAGCCACAACATGATCCACTGGGAGCGGTTGGGGCCCATGGTGCGCCATGAGGACAACAAGGACCACGTGCTCTTTCCTCGCAAGATCAACGGCCGATATTGCGCTCTGCACCGCCGCCGGCCGCACGTGTGGCTGGCGTATTCGGACGATCTGGTGACCTGGAAAGAAAAGGACATGGTGAAGATCTATGCGCCTCGACCGGACAACGGCTGGGATGCCCAGAGCGTGGGTTCGAACGGCGTGCCTATCGAAACCGACGTGGGCTGGTTGTGCGTCAACCACGCCTACAACAGGGATCACGTGTATTCTTTGGGGTTGATCATCCTGGACAAGAACGATCCATCCAAGGTATTGTATCGACCCAAAGATCCCATTCTGTGGCCCCGGGAGTTGTGGGAGTTGCGGGGGGACGTGCCCAACGTCGTCTTCAGCAACGCCAACCCGGTCGTCGAGGGCACGGTGTACGTATATTATGGTGGCGGAGACCACGTCGTGGGCCTGGCCACCGGCCGGTTGGAGGATCTCATCGCCTTCGCCACCGCCGGCTGATGGCGACGCCGCACGAGACGCTGACCATCGACGGGCGGGAGGTCAAGATCTCCAATCCCGACAAGGTCTACTTTCCCGCCATCGGCCAGACCAAGCTGGACATTGCCCGCTACTTTGTGGCAGTGGCCGAAGGCGCGCTGCGAGGGTGTTACAACCGGCCCATGGTGCTCAAGCGGTGGGTCGACGGCATCGACGGCGAGCCGTTCTACCAGAAGCGGGCGCCGCAGAACCGCCCGGCATGGCTCAAGACCGTCATGATCACCTTTCCCAGCGGGAGAACCGCGGAGGAGGCGGTCATCTGCCATGCGGCAGACCTGGTGTGGATGGCCAACCTGGGCTGTATCGATTTGAACCCGTGGCCGGTGCGCAGCGACGACGTCGACCGCCCAGACGAGCTGCGTGTCGACCTGGACCCCACCCCGGAGGCCGATTTTGCCATGGTGCGGGAAGTGGCTCTGGCGGTGCGCGAGGTGCTCACCGAGAACGGCCTGACCGGCTTTCCCAAGACGTCGGGGTCGCGGGGCATCCACATCAACGTGCGTATCGAACGAAGCTGGGGCTTCACCGACGTGCGCATGGCGGCCCTGGCCCTGGCCCGGGAGGTGGAGCGCCGCTGGCCCCGCATCGCCACCTCGAAGTGGTGGAAGGAAGAGCGCCACGGTGTCTTTATCGACTACAACCAGAATGCCCGGGACCGGACGGTGGCCTCGGCCTATTCGATACGGGCCATGCCCGACGGCCGCGTGTCGTGCCCCATTATGTGGGAGGAGGTCGGGGAGGTCAACCCGGCCGACTTCACCATGCTGACGGTACCCTCGCGGTTTGCTGAGCGGGGCGATGCGGCGAAAGGGATCGACGAGGCCGTGGGCAGCCTGGAGGGGTTGCTGGAGTTGTCGAAACGCCAGGCTTCGGAAGGCCAGGAAGACGCCCCGTACCCGCCGCACTTTCCCAAAGCGGAAGGCGAACCCCGCCGGGTGCAACCGAGTCGAAAAAAGAAGAGCTAGGTCAAAGGGCTACTCGCTCCAGAACGCTGAAGAGGTCGGCAGGATTGAACGGCTTTCGGAGCACGCCCATGCAGGGCGTCATCCGATCACCCAGGTCGATTTCGTCGGCTTGTGACGACATGCAGACCACCTTTACGGAGGGATACGCGGCGCGGACCGTCATCGGCAGGTCCATGCCGCTGGGATCGTTCAGCAAGAAGTTGGTCAAGAGAACCTGCGGCAAGAGCCCGTCGCGCAGCCGGTCCAGCGCCTCGAGCGGCGTGGCGACGGCTGTCACCTGAAAACTCCGGGACTTTAGCACCCGGCTGGTCATGTGCCTGACCAGGTCGTTCTCTTCGACCAGCAACACTGAAATCATCCCCCCCGCACCGGTCCCCGGGTCAGGCGGCTGGACGAAGGCTGGCAAGCGCACGGTGAACGTCGTTCCCACGCCCACCTGGCTGTCAACTTCAATACGTCCGTCGTTGTCAGCGATGATAGACTGGACGACCGACAGGCCGAGGCCCGTGCCGCTGTTCGCCTTGGTCGTGAAGAACGGGTCGAAGATGCGCATCAGGGTCTGGCCGTCCATGCCAGGGCCGTCGTCGGAAACCTGCAGGAGCACTTCGCTATCGGCTTTCCGGGTCGAGATGCGGACGGTGCCTGGCCCATCGCCAAAAGCGTCCCGGGCGTTCAGGGTCAGGTTCAATAATACCTGTTCGCAGTGCACCTCATCCATGCGAATCTGCGGGATGCCCCGACCCAGGTCCAGCACCAGGCGGACATGCCCCGGCAACAGTCGATCCAACATGCTCTTGAGGCTCTCCACGACCGCATTGGGCTGTAGCGGCACGGGCAGGGTGGCATGCGGCCGGCTGAAGGCCAACAACTGCCTGGTGAGATGGGCGGCGCGTTGCGTGGTCCGCCGGATCTCTTCGGCATCGTCTCGCCGCTCGTCTCCCGGTTCGAGGCTGGAAAGGAGCAGGTCGTTGCACCCCATGATCACCGTCAGCAGGTTATTGAGGTCGTGGGCCAGGCCGCTGGCCAGCCGCCCGATGCCTTCCATCTTGGCGGCCTGTCGAAGTTGATCTTCGAGCCGAACCTTGCTCGAGCCGTCACGAAAGACCGCCACCAGGCCCGTGACGCGTCCCTCCTCGTCTCGCACCGGCGCCGCCGAATCGTCGATCGGACAGCGGCTGCCATCCTGTCGAATCAGGACCGTCTCATGGGCCAGATGCACCGTCAGACCATCGCGCAGCACGGGACCCAACAGGTCGATAGGGCCATCCAGTGTTCCCCTCACCAGGCGCATGACTGTGCCAAACGGCTTTCCGAGGGCCTCTCCGAGCGTCCAGCCGGTGATTTGCTGGGCCACCTCGTTGAGGAATGTGATGCGCCCATCAGGGTCGGCCGCCACCACCCCATCGCCGATGCTGGCCAGCGTGCTGGCCAGCCAGCGCTCGGCCTGCTTCAGCTTGCGATCCGTCTGGTGCTTGGATGTCGCCATTTCGATACCGGTCTGCAGCTCGCGGTCCTCGAACGGCTTCAGGATATAGCCATACGGGCCCGCCCGCTTGGCCCGCTCCAGGGTGGGACGATCGCTGAACGCGGTCACGAAAATGATGGGCACATCCATCGTGCGATTCAGACGCAGCGCAGCGTCGATCCCGTCGATACCCGGCCCCAGGCGTACATCCATGAGGATGAGGCTGGGAGTGCAGCGGGCCGCTTCGTCCAGGGCTTCTTCACCAGAACCCGCCGTGCCCACCACCTGATAGCCCAACCGGCCGAGTCGGCTCTCCAGATCCATGGCCACGACCGCCTCGTCTTCGACCACCAGGATGCGAATGTCCTCAGGCATGGCGTTGCTCCTCGCGTGGTACCAGGATGCGGTACCGGCTGCCCGTCGTGGGGGTTGAGTCAAAGACAAGGCGGGCGCGCAGTTGTCGAACCAGGCGCTTGACCAGCTCGAGGCCGAGGGACTTCATGTCGGTGGGGGGGGTAAAGCCGACGCCGTCGTCGGCCACCTCCAGGTGGATGCCCCCGTCGGCCTCGCTCCCCAGGTCGATGGAGATCTGCCCGCTGCGCCCGGGAAAGGCGTGAACGAGAGCGTTGGTCAGCAACTCGTTCAGCACCAGCCCCAGCGGCACCGCCTGGTCGACGGTCAAGT
>DASYBA010000772.1:0-6609 GCA_036501005.1 Candidatus Xenobia bacterium
CAGTACCTGACCCGGCTGCGGGAGATCCTCACCTGGGTGGGGGTCAGCGACTGCAAGATGGAGGAAGGCTCGCTGCGCTGCGATGCCAACATCTCGATCCGACCGCGGGGAACGGAACCCCTGGGCACCAAGGTCGAGATCAAGAACATGAACTCGTTCAAGTCGGTGCAGCGGGCCATCGCCCACGAGATCGAGCGGCAGACGGCCGTGTTGCGGGAGGGCGGCCACCTCATCCAGGAGACGCGGGGCTGGGATGAAGACAAGCAGACCACGCACCCCATGCGCTCGAAGGAGCAGGCGCACGACTATCGATATTTTCCCGAGCCCGACCTGCTGCCGCTGACGCTGTCGGCCGAATGGGTCGAGACCCTGCGGCGCTCCCTGCCGGAATTGCCGACCGCGCGCCGCTCGCGTTTTATCGAACAGTACGGCATTCCGGCCTACGACGCCGGCGTGCTGACGTCGAACGGCGCCGAGGCCGATTACTTCGAGGCGGTCTGCCAGCCATATCGGAACGCCAAGGAAGTCAGCAACTGGCTGATGGGCGACTTCCGCCGGCTCTCGCAAGACCATGAGCAGCGGCCCCCTGCCGCGGCCCTGGCCCGCATGCTGTCCATGATCGACGAGGGCGTCATCAACAAGAAGATCGCCAAGTCGGTGTTGGAGGAGATGTTCAAGACCGGGGATGACCCCGACAAAGTGGTGGACAGCCGCGGCTGGCGCCAGGTTTCGGGTGCCGACGACCTGCGGCCCATCGTCACGGCGGTGCTAGAGGAATACGCCAACGTCGTGGCCGACTACCGGGGGGGCAAGGAGAAGTCCTTCGGCTTCCTGGTGGGCCAGGTCATGAAGCGGACCGGCGGCCGGGCAGCGCCTGCCGACGTTAACCGCATGTTGAAAGAGATGCTGGGGTAAATGGACGAGCCTATGTATCGAACACCGCTGCAACTGCAGGACATTCCGCTAGACGAGGCGCTGGAGCGCTGGTCCAGTGAGCTGGAGTTCCAGCGGGTGACCAACCTCTGCGGCACCGAGCAGATTCCGGTCTATGAGGCGCCCGGTCGCATGACGGCCGCGCCGCAGGTGGCCCGAGTGGCGTCTCCGCACTACTACTCGGCCGCCATCGACGGACTGGCCGTGAGGACGACGCAGACCTTTGGCGCCACGCCCGAGACGCCCGTGCGGCTGAGGCTCGGGCCCGATGCCGCATTTGTCGATACCAGCTCGGCCATGCCGGAGGGGCTGGATGCCGTCGTACCCGTGCACGAAGTCCACTTCGTATCGGCTGAGGAGGTGGAGGTTCGCAACCCGGCCGCACCCTGGCAGAACGTGCGTCCGACCGGTGAAGACCTGGCGGTCGACGAGGTCATTCTGCCCGCCGCCCATCGCATTCTGCCCATGGAAGTCGGGTCCATGCTGGCCGGTGGGGTCACCACCGTGACGGTTCGCCGCAAGCCGTCCTTCGCCATCATCCCGGTCGGCTCCAACCTGGTGCGGGCGGGCTCCAACCTGGCGGTGGGGCAGAGCATCGAATGCAACTCTTTTATCCTGCAGGCGACTATCGAACAGTGGGGGGGGAACGGGCTGGTTCTCGACATCGTGCCCGAGCGGCGCGACGATGTCGTCGAGGTGGTTCGCCGGGCGGTCGAACAACATGACGCGATCGTTCTCATCGCCGGCGTTTCGCACGGTACGGCCCTGCTGGCCAGTGTGCTGCAGGAACTGGGCGACATGGTCCTGTATGGCGTGTCGATCAAGCCGGGGCGCTCAGCGGTGCTCGGCCTGATCAAGGGCAAGCCGGTCCTGGGGTTGCCCGCGCACGCCGTGTCCGGCTTCGTGGCCTTCGACGTGTTCGCTCGGCCCGTCATGGGGGCACTGCTGGGCACGAGGGCCCCTCGGCGGGTGCGATCGGCTGCCACGCTGGCTCGGGAGGTGGGTTCGGCGGCGGGGGTCGACGAGCTCCTGCGGGTCAACCTGGGGCAGGTGGGGGACCGGTTGGTGGCCCTCCCGATCAGCCGAGGGGCCGGCATTCTCATGTCGCTGGTGCGGGCGGACGGCCTCCTGCGGGTGCCGGCCGAAGTCGAAACCCTGCCGCAAGGCACTCGGGTCGACGTCGAGCTTTTCAACCCGACCGCCGACTTCACCAACCACCTGCTGGCCATCGGAACGCACGACATCGTCTACGACGTGCTTCGCAATGACCTCATGAAGCGTTTTCCCGACATCGCGCTGCGCTCGTCAAACGTCGGCAGCATGAAGGGGCTGAAAGCCCTGGTGCGGGGCCTGGCGCACGTGGCCGGTCTGCACCTGTTCGACGAAGCCACAGGCGAATACAACGTGCCGTTTGTCGAACGAGAGAACGAGGGCATGGCCCTGGTGCTGGTCAACCTGTTCAGTCGACACCTGGGGCTCATCGTGCGGGCCGGGAACCCCAAGAACATCCAGTCGGTGGAGGATCTCAAGCGGCCCGACGTCACGTTCATCAACCGACAGATGGGCTCCGGCACGCGCAAGCTCATCGACTACCACCTGCACAAGCATGGGGTAGACGGCACCAAGGTGCGCGGGTACGAGCGGGAGACCTACACGCACATGTCCCTGGCCAGCACCATTGCGAGCGGCAACGCTGACGTCGGCCTGGGTCTGGCGGCGGTGGCCAAGGCCTTGCATCTGGACTTCATCCCGGCGGTGCCGGAACGGTTCGACCTGGCCATTCCCCGCCGCATCATGGGGTCGCATATCATTCGGTGTCTCCTGCAGGTGCTGAAGAGCGAGAGCTTCAAGCAGGAGGTCGAATCGCTGCACGGCTACGACACCCGCATGACGGGCACGGTGATCGGAGAGACGGCAGGCGACAGATAGATGACCTTCAGTCACCTGGACGAGCAGGGGAAGGCTCGCATGGTCGACGTGAGTGGCAAGCCGGATGCGGCCCGGGAGGCGGTGGCGGAGGGCCGCGTGCGCATGGCCCGGGAGACGGTGGCCCGCATTGCCGAACACGGCGTGGAGAAAGGGGACGTCCTGGCGGTGGGCCGCCTGGCCGGCATCATGGGGGCGAAGGAGACGCCGCGGCTCATCCCCCTGTGCCATCCAGTGTTTACCACCGCGGTCGAGGTCGAGTTGTCGCTGGAAGAGGCCGCCGTGCGAGTGCAGGCGATGGTGCGCACGGTCGGCAAGACGGGCCCGGAGATGGAGGCCCTTACGGGCGTCACCGTGGCCTGCCTGGCCGTCTACGACATGTGCAAGGCCGTCGACAAGACGCTGGAAATCACCGACGTCCATCTCCTCCGCAAGACGGGGGGCAAATCCGGTACCTGGGAGCGACCCTAGCAAGCAGGAAGAGCGGGCGGCGTCCCCAATAGACTTGACGCTGTTTCCGGGCCATGGGTATAATATCCTGGCCCATCTTCAGGGCACCAGTCTTTTGTCAGGAGCTCAAACGTCCCATGCCGGTCTACCAGTATCGTTGCTCGCAATGCCAGCATCTTCAGGAGGCGCTCCAGAAAGTCAGCGATCCGCCGCTGGCGGAGTGTGAGAAGTGTCAGGGCAAGCTGCAGAAGATCATTGCCCCCGTGGGCATCATCTTCAAGGGCAGCGGCTGGCACATCAACGACTATCGCGGCGGCGGCCCCAGTGAGGCCAAGCCCGCCGAGACCAAGTCGGAAGACAAGCCCTCCGAGTCGAAAGGCGACACTTCATCGACCTCCGACAAGCCGGCCTCGACCGACAAGCCCGCCTCGACGGACAAGCCGGCGTCTTCGGGATCGTCGCAGAAACAGGTGGCTTGACATTCGTTTCGAGCCGTGGCTGCTGGAGGTCGTCAACCAGATCTCGCTGGAGGCGGTCTCCCTCGAACTGAAGCAGAACCCCCTGGAGCGCCCGGCCATGCAGGTGCGCACCCGCGGCCTCTTGTTGGGTGACGTCGCCACCGGCGGTGTGATTCTCGACGAGCTGCTGGTCACCATGACGTTTCCCTCCGGGCAGCCGGTGCTGCCCCGACTCGATCTGGAGACGCTGCGCACCGCCCACTTCCAGATCGATCACCTGCTGGTCAAGATCAGTCGGGACTGGATCAACAAGGCCCTCGCCCAGGTGCCGCAACTGGCTTCCAAGGGGCTGGCCGTACAGTTGTCCATGTCCGACACCGAGTCTGCCAAGATCACCTTTTCCGGCTCGTTCAAGCGACACGTGTCTTTTTCTCTCGACTTCCATCTGGGCATCCAGGGCAACCTGTTGCACATCCTCATCGACGAGATCCGCGTGCTGAAGTTTTTGCCCCTGTTCTCCTTGCCGGGCCTCAAGGGCCTCATCCTCAACACCATCAAGGAGAACCTCCCCCCGGCCGGCGTTCGCATGAATCAGCAGGAGATCTTCGTTGACGTGGTCAGCCAGAGCCCGCTGCCCGTCACGCTCCGCTGGCGCCGCTTCCAGACCGAGGGCGCCTTTGTCGTGGTGGAGGCAGGAACGTAGCAAACGGCGTCATAACATGGCCGTCCGCGTCAGGGTTTGGCTCGCCCGTTCATAGGGTATGCTCAGCCTGATGACCTTTCATGCGCGGCCTGATCTTGAGGAGATTGCTTTGAGCAAGGGTACGACGACCCGGTCTGCGGGTCCCCACGCGGTCGAACTGGCGGTTCCCGCCAACCGGGAATATACCCAGATCCTGCGCCTGGTGCTATCGGGTATCGGGGTGGCCATGGGGCTCAATCTCGAAGAGATCGAAGATCTGAAGCTGGCGGTCGGAGAGGCCTGCTACAGCGTGGGGCAGGATGGCGGCGGCCCGACCGGCCAGCTTACCATTCGAGCCGCGGTGGAGAACCGCCAGCTTACCGTGGATGTGCGGCAGGCGTCCGACAAGCCTTCCCTGCCTCGTCTCTTCGCCGCCGGCGAAAGCACGGAGAAGAGCATCGGCGTGGCCCTCATGAAGCACATGGTCGACCGGGTCGAGTACAACATGGGTCGAGACAGCGTCGAGATCCGTCTCATCAAGTATCTGCAGCAGGAGGCCTCGACGCCCTGAAACGTCCCACCCTCCTCATCCTGGCAGCTACAGTGGCGGTCTGGGCGGCTCCGCCGCCTTCGCCCAAGGCGGTGTCGACGCACATCGGGGTCTTCATTGACGGGCAGAAGGTGCTCTTTGACGTGCCTCCCGTCATGCACGACGGCACCGTCTACGTGCCGCTGCGCGGCGTGTTCGAGCGGATGAAGGCGCAGGTCAGCTACGACGCGGCGACCGGCTTCGTCACCGCGTCGCGGCACGGCACCACCATTGTCGTCAAAGTCGGCGACCGTTTTGCCAAGGTCAACGGTGACAACGTCGTGCTGGTCAATCCGGTCGGCATGATGCAGAACCGTTGTTTCGTGCCCCTCCGCTTTCTCAGCCAAGAGCTGGGCATGAATGTCGAATGGAACCCGGGTACGGGCGTCGTCAACATCCACAGCGCTCCCGCATCAGAAGAATAGGTTAGCGTTGTGCGACGATGGACCACCCGGCCGGGGAGGTCCACTCGTGCAAGGTCTGCACCTGATCCGCACCTAGCGAAATGAGTTCGATAGGCACGTTCAGGCTGCTCTCGATCTTGTTCAGGTAGTCCAGGCAGCGGCGGGGCAGTTCGCTACGGAGACGAACGTCGGTGATGTCCTCGTCCCAACCGTCGACGTCGATGTACACCGGCCGGCACTGCGATAGGACCTTCAAAGAAGCCGGGAAGGTCGTGAGGTGCTCGCCGGTATCGACTCGTTCGTAGGCCACCGCGATGCGGATCGGGTGCACCCCCGTCAGGACGTCCAGCTTGGTCAGCGCCAGGGCGTCGATACCGTTCAGTTGAACCGCATGTTGGACGATGACGAGATCCAGCCACCCGCAGCGGCGCGGACGACCCGTGGTCGTCCCGAATTCGTGCCCCCTTGCTCGCAGCTTCTCACCCTCGGTGTCCAAGAGTTCCGTGGGGAATGGACCGGTGCCTACCCGGGTCGTATACGCCTTGGTCACGCCCAGCACCCGTTCGATACGCCGGGCCGGAATGCCCAGCCCCGCGCTGGCATAGCTGGAAACGGCGTGGGATGAGGTGACGTAAGGGTAGGTGCCGAAGTCGATATCGAGGAGGGCGCCCTGCGCCCCTTCGAAGAGGGCCAGTTTACCGTCCTTGAGGGCCTGGCCCAGTTGCGCGCTGACGTCTCCCACGAAGGGACGGAGCCGCTCCGCGTAGCCGCGGTACTCCTCTTCGACCGCCTCCACAGTCAGCACGTTGGCGCCGATGACGTGGGCCTTGTCTTCCAGGTGGAAGCGGATGCGGTCGGTCAGGTCGTCGCCCCCTTCCAACAGGTCGAGAACGCGAATACCGGTGCGCGCCGCCTTGTCGACATAGGCGGGCCCGATGCCGCGCCCCGTCGTGCCCAGCTTGCGATCGCCGCGCTTCGACTCCTGGGCGGCGTCCATGAGGCGATGGTAGGGCATGATGACGTGGGCCAACTGGCTGATGAGGAGGTTCTTGCCGATTTCCACCCCCTGGCTACGCAACGTATCGATTTCTTGCAGCAGCACCTTCGGGTCGATGACCATGCCGTTGCCCAGGATGCTCAGCTTGTCGGGAAAGAAAATACCCGATG
>DASYBA010000773.1:0-6038 GCA_036501005.1 Candidatus Xenobia bacterium
CGCCCTTGACGAACCGCAGGTACTCGGGTACCAGCTCCTCACAGTTGTCCATGATGAACACCCGCTTGACGTAGAGCTGGACGCCCCGCTTGCCGTCTCGCATGTAGAGGTCCATGGGGGCCTTGGACGGGACGAAAAGGAGCGCCTGGTATTCGAAGGTGCCTTCGGCTTTCAGGTGGATGGTGCGGAGCGGGTCGTTCCAGTCGTGCGAGACGTGCTTGTAGAACTCCTTGTACTCTTCCTCCTTGACCTCGCTCTTGGGACGGGCCCAGATGGCCTTCATGGAGTTCAGCGTCTCGGTCTCGGTGCGGACCTTTTTCTCGCCGTCTTCCTTGACCTTGCCGTCCTTGTCGCGCTCGTACTCGACCCGCTCCACGTCCATGCGAATGGGGTAGGTGATGAAGTCGGAGTAGTGCTTGACGATGTCGCGGAGCTTCCAGTCGTCGACGTAGTCCGCCAGCATGTCCTCCGGATCGGCGGCCTTGAGGTGGAGGGTCACGGTGGTGCCCTGGGGCGCGTCTTCGACGGACTCGATGGTGTAAGTGCCGTCGCCGATCGACTCCCAACGGGTGCCGCCGGTGTGGCCGGCCCGACGGGTGAGGAGGGTGACTTTGTCGGCCACCATGAAGCACGAGTAGAAGCCTACGCCAAACTGGCCGATCAGCTCGGCCGAGTCGGGCTGGTCCTTCTTTTCTTTCAACATGCGCAAGTACTCGGCCGTGCCAGACTTGGCAATGGTGCCGATGAGGTGGACCACCTCGTCTCGCGTCATTCCGATACCGTTGTCGACGATGGACAAGGTACGGTTGGCCTTGTCGGCCTTCAATTCAATATGCAGGTTGGTGGCGTCTATGCCCGGCTCGGGGTTGATCAGGGCCTCCACCCGGAGCTTGTCCAGGGCGTCGGAGGCGTTCGAGATCAGCTCCCGCAGAAAGATGTCCTTGTTCGAATAGATGGAGTGGATCATCAGGTTGAGGAGCTGTCGGGCTTCTGCCTGGAACTCCCGGGTCTCGATCGTCTGCGTCATGGTATGTTACCTCAAAGTTTTTGCCCGCGGCGGTAGATACCTCGGGGCTTGTGTGCTCTCTTGGAGGTGAAACAGGGCCGACCCTGCCGATGGACGCCCGTGCTGTGCTAGAGTTGTGTTAGATTTCGGCCCTTCGGTCCAGGATGTCCGGTGCAGAGAGATCAGATCGACGGCATCGGCCCCATCGATGTCCGCGGGCGGCAACCTTTGGGAATAGTTGCATGAGGCCCACGCAACCATTCCTGGAGGTTGTCGGTCTTTAAACGCCTTGCGGATCTCGGCGATAGTATTGGCATCTCTTCGCGGCATTTCGGCTTCCCACGGAGCGCTATCCACGGTCTTGACTGTTTCGGGCACGTATCGTTCCGCCAGAGTGGTATACGTCTGCCCTGTCTACGGATCCGCGGCCCAGTCTTGCTGAACGAAGGGGTCGCCATCAGGGCTCGGATGAACTCGCTGCCGGACAGAAGGCCCAGCCGTAGTCTATCGTAGGAAGTCCCATCGATCGGTGGAACTATGGTTTATCCAACGTCGATATTTTCGCCGGTTCCCAGTAAACCGGGAGCCGGCGAAAATATCGGGAAATATCAGCCGATACCAACCCGCCAGGCTAGCGGCCGCAGGCCTCGTCTTGGGTGTTGGCCACCAGCACCCGGGGAGCCAGGGGTACACGGGGCAGGCGGAAGAGCACCAGCGAGCGCCCCTTCAAGCGGTACGATCGAGCGGGCGGCCAGGTCTGCCCCTCCACCCCCGAGCGGGCTGTATCGAGAAGCAGTTGCCAGTGATCGGACGCCGCCGGCAGGGTAAAGTCGATACGGTCGTGGTGGGCGTTCAAGATGATGAGCAGGGCATCATCCGACAGCGGGGTACCGGCTTCGTCGACCTCGTCTTCCGGCAGCCCACCGAGGCGCACCCCCAGGCACTTGATGAACCCCGTGCTCCAGGCTGCTTCTTCCATCTCCTGCCCGGTCGGCTCGAACCAGGCGATGTCGCCAGTGCGAATGCCTCGGCCCTGGAAGAACTTCCGCCGTCGCAGGATGGGATGGTCTCGCCGCAAGGCGATGAGGCGGCGGGTGAATTCCAGCAGGTCCCGGTCGGCTTCGGTCCAGTCGATCCAACTGGTGGCGTTGTCCTGACAGTAGGCATTGTTGTTGCCGCCCTGGGTTCGCCCCAGCTCGTCGCCCGCCGTCAGCATGGGCACGCCTTGCGACAGGAACAGCGTGGTCAGCAGGTTGCGTGCCTGCTGGCCGCGCGCGTCCCGTACGAACGGGTCGTCGGTGGGCCCCTCATGGCCACAGTTCCAGCTCCGGTTGTGGCCCTCGCCGTCTCGATTGCCCTCCAGGTTGGCCTCATTGTGCTTGTCGTTGTAACTCACCATGTCGTGCAAGGTGAAGCCGTCGTGGCACGTCACGAAGTTGATGCTGGCGTGCGGCTTGCGGCCACTCCACTCGTAGAGGTCGCTGGAGCCGGTGAGACGGGCCGCCAGTTCCGCCACCTGCCCGTTCTCACCCTTCCAGAAGCTGCGCACCGTGTCTCGATACTTGCCGTTCCATTCCGTCCACAGCACCGGGAAGTTGCCCACCTGGTAGCCGCCCTCGCCCAGGTCCCACGGTTCGGCGATCAGCTTGACCTGCGACAAGACGGGGTCCTGATGGATGATATCGAAAAACGCCCCCAGCTTGTCCACCTCGTACAGCTCTCGAGCAAGCGTGCTGGCCAGGTCGAAGCGGAAGCCGTCGACGTGCATGTCGACCACCCAGTACCGCAGGCTGTCCATGATGAGTTGCAGAACGCGGGGGTTCATCATGTTGAGGGTGTTGCCGCACCCGGTGAAGTCCATGTAGTAGCGGGGTGCGTTGGGCACCAGCCGATAGTAACTCTGGTTGTCGATACCGCGGAGCGACACCGTGGGACCCAGATGGTTGCCTTCGCCCGTATGGTTGTAGACGACGTCGAGGATGACTTCGATACCCGCATCATGCAAGGTCCGAACCATGCTCTTGAACTCGCGCACCGGATCCTTGCTGGACGCATAGGCCGCGTTGGGCGCAAAATAGCCCAGGGTGTTGTAGCCCCAGTAGTTGCGCAGGCCCTTTTCGACCAGGTGACGGTCGTAGGAGGGGTGATGGACGGGCATGAGCTCTACGGCCGTAACACCGAGACGCTTCAGGTGGTCGATACCGGCATCGGTGGCCAGCCCGGCATAGGTGCCACGCCAGTCTGGGGGCACGTCTGGGTGCAATTGGGTGAAGCCCTTGACGTGCAGTTCGTAAATCAGCGTCTGGTGCCAGGGCGTGCGGGGCCGGCGGGCGTCGCCCCAGGAAAAGGCGTTGTCGACAACGACCCCGAGAGGGGCGAAGGCCGCGTTGTCGCGAGGATCGAAGGACAGGTCGTCCTGGCCCATGCGATAACCGAACATTTCATCATGCCAGCGGGCATTTCGGGCTACCGAACGCGCATAAGGGTCGAGCAAGAGCTTGTTCGGATTAAAGCGGTGGCCCCGCTCCGGATCGTGCGGGCCGTGCACCCGATAGCCGTAGAGCTGACCGGGCCGAACGCCGCGCAGATAGCCATGCCACACTTTGTCGTTGTACTCGGGCAGGACCAGGCGATGGCTCTCTTGCGATTCTTCGGCCGAATCGAAAAGGCACAACTCGACCTGGGTGGCGTGTTCCGAATACAGCGCGAAGTTGACCCCCATGCCATCCCACGTGGCGCCCAGGGGGTAAGGTTGTCCAGGTCTCATCTTCCACATGGGGGCCCCCGCTTCGGATCCCTCGGAGGAGGTCCTCCCCGAGCGAGCCCGTCCAAGCCAGGGCTCGGTCCCCTATCTTGACAATGTCAACGATAATAGAGACATGGCAAACCAGGGTTGGCGTAGGGAAGATGGCGTCGAGCGTCTCCGTCACGCCGGTCTGAAGGCCACCGAGCCGCGTCTCCGAGTGCTCCAGGTACTGGCCGACGGGGGGCATCACGCCGCCGACGATGTGGTGGCGGCGCTGCAGCAGACCGGACCGTCGCTGCAGCGCGGCTCGGTCTACAACGTGCTCGCCACGCTGCTGGCGCACGGCCTGGTGATGATGGCCGACGCCGGCCCCGGGCGGGCCCTCTACGAACTGAACCGGGGATGGCACCACCACTTTGTCTGTTTGTCCTGCGGCGGCGTCTGGGACGTGCCCTGCCAGGTCGGGTCCAAGCCGTGCCTCGAACCTCCCGACCTGGATGCCGAGGTGGACGAGGCCCAGGTCATCTTTCGCGGCCGCTGCGCCGACTGCCGAGCTGCGGATCGTCCCCGCCGTCTGCCCCAGGGTTCTTTGGAGTGAGCTGAGGATCATGGGACGCATGGGCCTGACCGTGCCTCTCGTTCCAATCCGATACACGGCCACCGATGCCCTTCGACGTCTGACACCGCTGCCCGTCCGGTAGACGATCTACGGCGAGATAATCAGGTGGGGTGTGTCGTCCTCTTTCGGTTTGTCCTGGGCCTTGAGCTTGTCGGGATCTTCCATGTTGGCGAAATTCTTCAGACCGGTCGGGCCCTCCACGCCGACCACCTGGCTCCCCTTGCCGGAATCGCTATACCACGTGAGATTGCCAAAGTTGGCCCCGATGAAGGGAATGGTCAGGTCCGCGCTATGCTGCTTCTTCTTCTGGAAGACGACGGGTTTATCCGCCAGCACGTTGCGGAGGGCTGACAGAGGCGACACCTCGTGGCGCGTATCGAAGTTGACGGGGCCGAGGCGATGCGCGGTGACCTCATAGAACTTCCACGGATAGGGCGTGTTGAGCGTCTTGTAGGTGAAGAAGGCCAGGAGCTTGGCGGCTTCGCCGACGTCCCCCTGGATGTGGGCATCGGGGTTGTACATCTGGAAGAGGAGCTTCAGCTCCGGCAGGATGCGGATGGCGACGGGGGCGCCAAAGTTCCAGTCGACGTTGCCGGCCTTGATGCTGGCGCTGGCCTGGCTGGCATCGGCTGCGTTGGCGAGGAGCTTGCTGGTATCGGGCAGGCCGGGGATGAGCGCCGCGGCCGACAGCTTGGGGGGCGTAAATCCGAGGGGAATGCCGCGGGCCTGCTGGAAGAGCACTTCCTCGCCGTTGGTCAGGCGATCCAGCGCTTCGAAGTCGCTCAACGGCTTGCGTTTGTCGAAGTTCAGGTTGTCGGTGTCGTCCCGGTAGAGCTTCCACGGAAAGCCCGTGTCCTGCTGCTGGCTGGTGAACCAGCCCAGGTAGCGCAGCGCCTCGTCTCGGGTGACGTTCTTGTAGTCGTCCTCCTGCAGGGCGATGTCGACCTTGTCTTCCTGGGGTGACAGCAGGTGGCCGACGTTTTCCCGGGCCTCGCGGAAGGCGTCGACGAGCAGGCTCTTGCCGTGCTGGTAATTGATCTTGAAGCCGCTCCACGCGCCGGCAAACGGGCCGGCGAGGGCCCCCAACAGGGCGTTGGCGCCTCGGCGGGCGACAGAATTGGTGGGGCGATCGTTGGCGTGGAAAGTGACCGCGTCGGTAGTCTTCTCGATGCCGCCGCGGACCGCCGTGTGGGCATCATTGCCCTGCAATCTCCAGGCCAGCGCGTTGGCGGCCAGGCCGGCCCCGCCATGAATGGCGAGGGCGATGGGACCGCCAATGGGACCTCCGAGGGCAACGCCGATGGCCAAGCTGGTGGTCCAGTACGTCCACTTGAACGCTCGCTGCAGGGCTTTGGCATCCTTGACGCCGGCCCCTCGTAGCAGGCCGAGGACCGTGCCCGCGGTGGCGTTGGACGGGACACTGAGGAGTCCGGTGGCCGTGCCGGCGATGACGCTCCCCGCCTTGACGAGAAACCCGGGTTCGACCCGGTCCTCGGGTTGAGCCGCCACCGGTTGGGCCCGTGGGGGCGCGGGGGTATCCACCCGCGTTGGAATAGAGCGCACGTCCATCGATCATCCCTCTTGTCTTTCTTTCCTCGATGGTACCAGGGCGAGGATGCCGGGATGTTACGAAAGCGTCGCGCGTTTGTTAACCACTGGCAGGGCTG
>DASYBA010000774.1:0-2829 GCA_036501005.1 Candidatus Xenobia bacterium
GAGGACGATGGAATCCAGGTGGCCAAAGCTGACCAGGTCGAACCGCCGGGTTTCCCGCGCCAGGTGGGCCCGGGCGTCGTTGATGTCGACTTTGACGCGAGGATCTTCATAGGGCCGCATGGGGTGGATGTGGTGGCCGAGCCAGGCCACCTGCGGATCGATCTCGACGGCGGTGATGTCGTCGGCGCCGTTGAGCAGTGCGGCCGCCGCATCATTGCCCGGGCCTCCTCCCAGGATCAGCACGCTCTTGGTGCCGGGGCGCAGGTAGTACGGCACGGAGTAATGCAGTGCAATGGTCGACAACGGCACCTTGGTGCCGAAACGAGACACCATGGCTTGCGGATCGCTGGCCAGGCGAAGGTCCAGCAGGTCGAAGTAGTAGAAGCCGTTGAGAAAACCGCGATAGCCGGCAAAGACGGGCTTGTCGGCGGAGCCTGAAACCGGCAGCGACTCCCAGTGTATCCGATAGTAAGGCGACCACAAAAACTTCGAGCTGACGGGCGTCAGACGGGGATCGTCCATGCCGGATGGTGCGGGCTTCGTGTTGCACGTAGCGAACACGACGGCCAGTCCGATGACGCAGCAGGCGGTCAAGGCCAGGCCCCGGCGATCGCCCAAGAACATGCAGAGCGCGGCGGCCACGCTGGCCACGGCGGCGATTTTGGGAGAAACGCCCCAGAACGACAGCGCGGTGTAGGCCAGCACGCCCAGGATGCTGCCGGTCAGGTCCCAGGTGTAGGAAGTCGAGGGCGGCAGCTCGGCAAAGAGACGGCCCAGGCGCTGCCCCAGGGGCACGAACACGGCCACGATGATGAGCAGCAGGACGACGAACAGGCAATAGAAGATGCCCAGGGTCCACCAGTCGGTGGCGGGCGGTATGATGAACTGGAATGCGTTGTTCCCGGTGGGCAGAAAGTATTCATTGAGACCGAGGTCGTCGCCGAAGAGCGCCAGCAGGAGGAGCAAGGTGCAGGCCGGTGCGAACCAGATGGCCAGGTTGCGCTCGGAGCGGGCCAGCCCGAGGCCGACCCCCAGGCCGAGAAAGCAAGCCATCAAGACGAAGTTCTTGAAGAACGTGAACATGACGAGCTCGATGGCCAGAAAGCGGATGAGCACCATCTGCAGGAACAGGGCCAGAAAGCTGATGCCCATGATCCTGTGAGCCGTCGAAACCTTGAACAATTTGGACAGTCGTCTCCTGGTAGATAGCGCCCGGGCTGAAAGGAATCTCTATTCTCTCGTCAGCGCCGGCCATCCTGTGCGACCATGATTCGCAAGCTGCAGCCCGACGACTGGGCATTGCTCCGCACGGTGCGACTGGCCGCGTTGCAGGATACCCCCCTGGCCTTCGGATCGACCCACGCGCGCGAAGTGCTGTTCGACGAGGCGACCTGGCGACGCCGTATCGCAGAGGGAACGTGGCTGGTGGACGTAGCGGACGACGTCGCAGTCGGGGTGATCGCCGCATTTGCCCAGGGGGAGGGCTGGCACGTCGTCTCCATGTGGGTGTCGGCGGCTTGCCGCCGGGGTGGCCGCGCCTCCGGGCTACTGCAGGAGCTGATTCGATACGCGCAGGCGGCGGGCGCCCGCAGCCTCGACCTCTACGTGGTCGACAACAACGAAACCGCCCGCCGCCTCTATGAACGGCACGGCTTCATGCGGAACGGGGTACAACGCCCGTATCCGAATGCGCCGGGCCTGACCGAAAGCGAGATGCGCCTCAGCCTCTAGCGGTGCCCACCGTGGAAGCCACCGCCGTGGAAGCCGCCACCGCCGAAGCTACCGCCGTGGAAGCCGCCGCCCCGGAAGCCTCCGAAGCGACCGCCTCGGAATCCGCTGCCAAAACCGCGGTGTAAGCCACCCCCAAAGCCGCCTCCCCAACCGCCGCCGATGCCAAAGTCAATCACCGGGGCCGTGTCATAGTACGGATACGCATAGGGGTAAGGATACGCGTAGGGATAAGGGTAGCCGTAAGGATACGGGTACACGGGGGGCGCAACGACCACCGGTGCGGGTGCAACTCCGATGCCTACGGCCCATCGAGCCGCCTGCGCCGGCTGGGGGGCGGCCAGCAGCAAGGTGCCGAGCAAGCCTCCGCCTATCGCCAGAGTCGACGCCAATTTCTTCAACATGTTTTCGGACCTCCAGCCTATAGAACTCCCCCCAGGGCCCGCGAGTTCATCGGTTGACTAAAGAGTTTCTGACAGCCCGACCCGGCCAAGCTCGAGGGACAACGAGCGAGGCGTGCACGCCGAGCTTTAGTCAACGAAGGCCAGCCCTTCGACACTTTGTAACGGGATGGTCATGAAGCGTTCATGCAATAGACCCCCCACGTCAACACCCGTGCGCTATCCTGCGGGACATGCGAACGTTGATCATCTTTTGCCTGCTCCTCAGCGCCACCGCCATCGCTCGTCCGGTGCGAAAACTGGCGTTCTTCATCGTCTACGATCCAGCGAACCCGGTCCAGCGGCGGGTGCACGAGCGGATGGTGAGACAGATGCAGGCATTTCGGCTGCAACACGGCGTCAGCCCTCGACGTCTTCCCATCCTTACCTGGACGGTCGACGACCCGGTCGGAAAGGTGTGGTGCGAGCATCTGGGCATTCCCATCACTGACCTGCCCGCCGCCGGAGTCGGCATCGCGCGCCGGGATGCCATCATCCGCGTGGCGTCTGCGGCCGTCCGATTGCCCCCCGACGAGGCCATCCTGCAGGCGGCCCTGCAGCGATTTACCCGATTTGACACTCTCTTGACGTGGCCGCCCCACGGCCGTTAACACGCTCCTGTCAGGATGGCTGCATGGTCATCCAACCCGGGGCGACGCGT
>DASYBA010000775.1:0-3093 GCA_036501005.1 Candidatus Xenobia bacterium
CCGCCTACACGATTTCCAGTCGTGCGCCATCGACCAACTCAGCCATCTCTCCAGGGACATAAATTGGACTACGGAGAGCGAGGGATTTGAACCCCCGATGAGGTTTCCCCCATACCCGATTTCGAGTCGGGCGCTTTCAACCACTCAGCCAGCTCTCCAAAAAAGCACTTCAGGTCCGCCGGGCAGCAAAAAAGGTGCTCAGCAGGTCGGCGGAAGGTTTGGCCAGACAGCCACCCACCACCTGCATCGTGTAGCCCAGTCCCGGGTAGTCGGCCAGGTTGATGAACGAGCCGCATGCCCCTTGGGCGGGGTCGTCGGCACCGAACACGATCCGTTCGACTCGAGCCAGGCCCAGGGCGGCCGTGCACATGGAACACGGTTCCAAGGTGACGTACACGGTGGCTCCACCGAGCCGCCAATCTTTCACCTCCTGGGAGGCTTGACGCAACGCCAGGATTTCAGCATGGGCGCTCACGTCCCACAGCCTCTCCCGCTGGTTGTGACCCCGACCCAGGATCCGGCCCCCCCGCACGACGACGGCCCCCACCGGTACCTCCCCCTGGGCAGCGGCGATATGCGCCTCTTCCAGGGCCAGTTGCATGAACTGGTTATCTTGACTCACAAACCACGTGCCCGAGTGGGCTCGAACCACCAACCCTCGGCTTCGGAGACCGATACTCTATCCATTGAGCTACGGGCACAAACGGAGAGACTGGGATTCGAACCCAGGTCAAGGATTTAGGTCCCTGAAGACGCTTAGCAGGCGCCCGCCTTAGACCAACTCGGCCATCTCTCCAAGCGATTTCCGGTAGGATAGCACGTTCCCCGCCGGCATGCAAGATCTTCAGCCGTGGGCCGCACCGGCCGGGACCGGCTCCTCCCGCTGGATGCGCACCGGCATCAGCAGGTAGAGGTACTCCTGGGTGTGCGACGCGGGTTCCAGGATGGCCGCGCTGGTCGGCTCGTTGAGCTTGAGGCGCACCTCCGTGCTGGTGAGCGTCTGCAGGCCGTCCAACAGGAACTTGCCGTTGAAGGCGATTTCCATGTCGGGGCCGGACTTGTGCATCGGAATGCTGTCACTGGCGGCCCCCACGTCAGGGGCGCTGGAGGACAGCTCCATGGTCGTCTCCAGCAGGTTGAGGCGGATCAGCCGGGGGGTCTGCTTCTCCTGGGCCATCACCAGCGCCCGGCGCACGCTGGCGATGAACAGCTCCCGCTCCACCAGGGCCGTCGTCGTGAAGCTGGCCGGCAGCAGGTTGCGGTAGTTGGGAAACTTGCCCTCCAAGAGCCGCGCGCAGATGAGGGTCGCCCCCAGACTGGCATACAGGGTGCCGCCGGCGAACGCGAACTGGATGGGTTCTTCGGTGTCTTTCAACAGGCGCTGCAGCTCGGCGACCGCGCGGGCCGGCAGGATGGCGATGTGGGACCCCTCCAGACCGGTCGGCAGGGTCAGGTCCAGCTTGGCCAGGCGGCGGCCATCGGTCGCGACGAACGTGGCGGCAGTGTCTTGCAGGGTCATGTGAACGCCCTGTAACACGGCTCGGGTCTCTTCGCTGGTGGCCGACGCGACTGCGGTCTGCTTGAGGGCGTTGCGGAGCAGCTTCTGCGGCAGGCTGGTCGTCAAGGCCGACGGGGGGACGGGCAGGGATGGGTACTCGTCGGCCGGTACGCTGTTCATCTTGAAGCGCGTGTTGCGACACTCGAAGAGCGTCTGGGCGCCGACGTCGGAGACCCGCACCGGACCATCGGGCAGCTCGCCCACGACCTCGCTGAAGAGGCGAGACGGGAGGGTACAGGCACCTTCGAACTCAACCTGCGCCGGCATCTCGGAACGGAGCGTGGTCTCCAGGTCGGTAGCGGCCAACGTCACCCGAGAGCCTTCAGCTCGCACCAGGATGTTGCTCAGGATGGGCATGGGGGGACGGGCACTGACGGCTCGACTGACCGTCTGGACGGCTGCCTCCAGATGGGACTTCTCACACTGAAACTTCATGGGCGGCCCCTTCCACGTGTTCTTTCCGTTCCCTGGGACTGCTCCCAGCATGGCTTTTCCGCAAGATGGCTCGTCCGGTGCCCGCATCAAGGGGATCTATATATAGATCGTCATGATCGTAGTCGTCACTGTGGATTACCGGATAACTTGAAAAAAGCCCCACAGAATATTGATTATTTTTAGTAAAAAGCTGTGGACCGGCGCCGGACCGATGTCCGGCACCGGTCCGCAAGTCCACATCGCGACGCGTTTTCTGCCGAACTCCTCCAGAATATCCTTCAATATCCACATTGAATCCGGTTCTATTCCACTCGTTGTCCGGCATGCGAGCAGGGGCGAGACGGCCAGGAAAATACAAAAGGCCACGGCTGGCAGAGCCCTGGCCTGTGGACCTCCCCACCCTCTTATTCTTGCAACAGCTTGCGGATGTCATCCAGGTTCGCCTTCACCGCGGGGTCCTCGCATGACGTCGTGATCTTGTCGACCGCGTGCATGACGGTGGAGTGGTGCTTGCCGCCAAAGTGCCCGGCGATGTCGTGGAACGTGGCGCCGGTCATCTCTCGAATGAGGTACATGGCAATCTGCCGGGGGAGGGCGAACTTCTGGTCGCGGCGCTCTCCGGTCAGATCCTCCATCTTGATGCGGAAGTGCTGGCAGACTTTCTCCTGGATGACGCGGATGGTGGGGGTGCGGGGCTTGATGTCCGGCAGGATCTGTTTGAGCGCGTCCAGCGTCACCGGCATGGTGATGCCCACCTTGTGGATGTTGGCGTAGAAGTAGACGCGCAGCATGGCGCCTTCCAGCTCTCGAATGTTGGACGGGAACCGCTCGGCGATGAACGCGATGATCTCGTTGGGAAAGTCGATGTTGTCCAGTTCGGCTTTCTTCCGCAAGATGGCCTCGCGGGTCTCCAGATCCGGGGTCTGGATGTCGGCGATGAGACCGGAGGCGAAGCGTGAGCGCAAGCGGTCCTGCAGCGGGTGCAGGTCGTTGGGGGGCCGATCGCTGGTCAACACCACCTGCCGATGGTTGTTGTACAGCTCGTTGAAGGTGTAGAAGAACTCTTCTTGCGTGCGTTCCTTGCTCATCAGGAACTGGAT
>DASYBA010000776.1:0-8999 GCA_036501005.1 Candidatus Xenobia bacterium
ATCGGCGTCGCCACCTGAAAGCCCAGCAGCGGAACCACCGGCATGTGGTCGCCCTTTTCGTAATGGCGGTCCTCCCCGGCGAACGAGAAAGGGTGCATCTTGGCATAACGCGAGACCAGCGTGCCGGTCTTGTCGAACAACAGGCAGGTATTGCGCCCCCCTCGCTGGCCGCGCTCCACCGTCGTGCCCGCCACGGCCGCACCATGGGCCTGGGCCAGGTGCTCCAGAAACTGGAATGTCGGTCCGTCAGGGGCCTCGGCGATATCGTCGGCCTGCATGGTGAACCCGGTCGCAAACATTTCCGGCAGGCAGATGAGATCGACAGGATCGCTCAAGCTGTCCAGGAGCTGGTTGACGCGGTTGTAGTTGGCGACCTTTTGTTCCCACACCGTATCGAGCTGGATGATGGCTATACGCACGGCTGCATCTTCTCCCGCAGTTTCAATAGTTTCTCACCGGCCGCCGACAGTGTGGCCTCGTTCTTGCAGAAGGCAAACCGCACCAGGTGTCGGCCGATATCGGTATGTCGATAGAAGGCCGAGGCCGGAATGGCGGCCACCCCCACCTCGGTGGCGAGCTGATGGCAGAAAGCCCGGTCGTCGTCGTACCCCAGCGGTCGGATGTCTGCCAGGACAAAGTAGGCGCCCTGCGGAGAACGCACCCCGAGCCCGGTGTCCTGCAAAGCCGCCATCAGCACCTGCCGGCGCCGGTCGTATTCCCGCACCAGCTCCGGGGCATAATCATCGATCCGATCGATGGCCTGTGCCATCGCCATCTGGAACGGCGACACCGTACAGAACGTCACGAATTGATGGGCACTGCGGGCCGCCGCCACCATGGAGGCAGGCCCCAGGACGTAGCCGATCTTCCACCCGGTCATGGAAAACGTCTTGGCCGTCGAAGAGATCGTCAAGACCCGCTCTCGCATGCCGGGGAGGGTGGCGAGGGGCACGTGCGGTTGACCGTCAAAAACGATATGCTCGTACACCTCGTCCGTGATCACCAGCAGGTCGTGGGCTGTCACGACTCGAGCCAGCGCCTCCAGTTCGGGCCGAGAGAACACCTTGCCGCACGGGTTGTTGGGGGTGTTCAGCATGAGGAGCCGGGTGCGGGGGGTGATGGTAGCTACCAGTTCGGCCAGGTCCAGATCGAAGGAAGGACCGCGCAAGGCCACGTAGCGACAGTGCCCACCGGCCATGGCCACACAGGCCGGATAAGAGTCGTAGTAGGGCTCGATGAGAATGACCTCGTCGCCCGGCTCCAACAGCCCGTTGATGGAAGAGAATATGGCTTCGGTCGCCCCGGAGAACACGCTGATCTCGGTGTCGGGGTCGTATCGCATGCCGTACCATCGTTCGGCCTTGCGGGCAATGGCCTGGCGGAGCGCCGGTTGTCCGGTCATGGGAGCGTACTGATTGGGTCCGTGGCGAACCGCGTCGATGGCGGCTGCCTTGAGCCAGTCGGGGCCGTCAAAGTCGGGAAACCCCTGCGACAGGTTGATGGCTTTATGTTCCACCGCGAGGCGGGTCATCTCGCTGAAGATGGATTCGCCAAAAGGCTTGAGCTTTTGAGAAGGTCCTGCGTACATAGGCGGCCATGTTCTGCCTCGACAGGCGCCCCGCCTCCGGCGCCGAAGCAGGGGAGCCATGATCGATCTTGAGCTGACCGGCGAGCAGAACGCCCTGGTCGAGGCGGTCCGACAGTTTGTCGCCAAGGAGTTCGCACCCGTCATCGGTGACCACGACCGCCGGGCGTACCATGATCCCTCAACCTTTGGCAAGCTGGCGTCCATGGGGCTGCTCGGGCTCTGCATTCCGGAGCGATACGGGGGGCTGGGGCTCGACTATCTCACCCTGGGTCTGGTCTGTGAGGAGCTCGAGTACTGCGACACCTCGCTGCGCACCGTGCTCTCGGTACACGCGGGGCTGTGCAGCCTGGGCGTCTACCAGTGGGGTGCGGAGGAGCAGAAGATGCGCTACCTCGTGCCCCTGGCCCGCGGCCAGAAGTTCGGGGTGTTCGGTCTGACCGAGCCGGATGCCGGTTCCGACGTGGCCGGCATGAAGTCGACGGCCCGCGCCGATGACGACGGGTACGTGCTGAACGGCCAGAAGCTGTGGATCTCCGGAGCTGACGTGGCCGACACCTTCCTGACGTTCGCCTACACCGACATGCGGCAGGGCCATCGCGGCCTGTCGTGCTTCATCTTCAACCGGGACGAGGCGGGCCCCGGCTTCTCCACCTTTACCATCCACGACAAGGCTGGCATTCGCGCTGGCAACGTCGGAGGCATGACGTTCCAGGACGTGCGCCTGCCCGCCCGCTGTCGGCTGGGCAACGAAGGCGAAGGGTTCAAGATCGCCATGTCGTGTCTCGACAACGGGCGTTTCACCGTCGGAGCCGGTGCCGCGGGCCTCATTCGGGCCTGTATGGACGCCTCGGTTCGATACGCCCAGCAGCGCCGGGCTTTCGGCAAGGACATCGGCGAATACCAGTTGATCCAGGCGATGCTGGCCGACATGGCCGCGTCCTATGATGCGACCCGGCTCTTGTACTTCAAGGCCGGTTGGCTCAAGAACAAAGGCGACCGCTCCAGCCGGGAGGCCTCCATGTGCAAGTGGTTCGGCACCGTGCACGCCTTCCAGGCGGCCAACGACGCGGTGGAAATCCACGGTGCCTACGGCTTTTCCGATGAGTACCCGGTGGCGCGTTTTTTGCGCAATGCCAAGGGGGCCGTCATCTACGAAGGCACGCAGGAGGTCCACAAGCTCATCCAGGGCGAGTACGTACTGGGCAAGCGCATCGACCGCCCGGTACGCTGCCCTCTGCCGGCCTGGGAACCGGCGGAGACCCCCGTCGCCACGTAGGACCTCGAGGTTTTGACGGCCAATCTCCGCTTATGTCAAAGACGCTCACGCAGCAACTCCTAGCCGCGATACACGATATCGAAGCTGGTCAGGCGAGGCTGGAGTCCATTCAGCCCATGGTGAACCGGCTGACCGAGACCCTGGAGCCTTCGAGGCAGCAGTTCCTGCGGGAGGCCGTGGGCAACCCGGAGGTCGATCAGGATGCCATTCCTCAGGTGCTGGCGGCGTTCGAGCGATACCGAACCGGATTGGACGAGGTGCGAGGGGGCCTGGCTGGCCGGGTGGTGACGCGGGTGCTGGAGGGGGCCCACATCCTGGACGAGGCCTCGACCGTTTTGCGCACGGTTCGAACCACCTGGGAGTCGTCACTGTCTCAAAACGGTGCCACGCCTTTCCCATTTGTCAACCGGGTGCTCGTCCATGCCGACTACCTGGCCAACGGGGGCACCGACATTCAGCACGCGCTGGCAGCCTTGCAGGACCTGCCTGACTTCCTCACCCGGCTGCGGCGGGATATCGATACCCAGGAGGAGCGGGTCGCCAATCCGGAGGCCCTGGCCCAGGCTCAAGGCGCCATGGAGCTGCTGCGCAGCGCGGTGGAAGGGCTGCACGCCACCCTGACGCAGTGGGACCGCCTGCCCATGCTGGAACGGCAGAAGCTGGGCCTGCAGTCGAAAGAGCGGATGATGCAGGCCGGCGTGGCCCTCACCGCGGCGTTAGGCTCCTATCTCGAGACCGACCTGTCCGGCCCGACCCCCATCCTGCTCATCAACCTGATTCTGCGAGGCTTCGAAGGCTGGGCCCGGGGGGCGAGCGATGCCGCGGCCTTCAGTCGAACCTTGCAGCGAGCCCAGCCGGCGCTCTCGCAAATGTTGTTTCCGCTGGGCGGCACGCCGGGGGCGGCGGCGGCCGATCGGCTCAAGAGCCTGGTGGACCGCATCGAGGCCGCGGCGCAGGAGGGCAGCGAGGAAGACGTGCGCGTGCTGCTGGCCTCGCTGCAGGATGCGGCCCACGAGGTGGCGGCCGTGGCGGGCGGCATGCCCGACCTCGACGAAGAGGACGAGGTGGTCGATTTTATCGAGGAGCAAGGCCGAGCGACCCGCCGCATCATCAGCAACGCCCTGCCCATGAACTTCCAGCACCTGGTCGACGTGGCCCGGGCCTATCTGGGCGGCCAGGTGAGCGAGTCCGACCTGGCCACCACCCTGGACCAGTTCGATCGAACCATTGTCGGCACCGAGTCGCGGGCTGCCGCGACCCCCGATGCCGAGCACCTGCTGTCGCCTTTGAAGAAAGGGCTGGATCTCTTGCGGGAGGCCAGCCAGACGCTGCGATCCCTGCCCGAGCAACGCGACCGGCGGGTGGTCGACGCCGCCGCCAGTCTCTTGTCGCAGGCCACCGAGACACTGGTCGAGGTGGGAGGCATGAACTGAACGAAGAAGCCACCGGGATCGTCGAAGGGATTGTCGAGAAGCTGACCTTCCACAACCCGGACAGTCTCTACACGGTATTGCGATTGACCTCCCTGCGCAACGACCGCGAGGTGGTCACGGTGGTGGGAAAGTTCCTGGATCCGCGGGTGGGCCAGCGCTATTCGGTCAAGGGCCACTGGATCGAACACAAGGAGTACGGACGCCAGTTCAACGCCGACGCCTACGAGGAGCTGATGCCCTCGACGGCCCACGGCATCGAGCGTTTTCTCGCCTCGGGTCTCATCAAAGGGGTCGGCGAAGCGACAGCCCGCCGGGTGGTGGGCGTCTTCGCCGACGACACCCTCCGCATCATCGAGGAAGAGCCCCACCGGCTGGGCGAGATTCCCAACCTGGCGGCCAACAAGATCAAGGCGCTCGTCGATGGTCTGGCCGAGCACCGCGAGCTGAAGAACGTCATGACCCATCTGTCCGGCTTCGATCTGTCGCCAGGCCTCATCATGCGCATCTATCGGCATTACGGCGGTGCGTGCGTGCGGGTCATCCAACAGAATCCGTACCAACTCTGCGAAGACGTGTGGGGGGTGGGCTTCAAGACGGCCGACCGGGTCGCGCAGCGCATGGGCCTGGATCCGCTGGCGCCCGCTCGAGTTCAAGCCGGCCTCATGCACGTGCTGCAGGAAGCCCAGGACAACGGACACCTGTACCTCGCCAAAGAGATGCTGGGCCGCCGAGCCGCGGAAGCCTTGGAAGTGCCCGGAGACGTCATCGAGCAGTGCCTGGCATCCCTTATCGAACAGCAGCGAGTAGTATTGGAAGACGACTGTGTCTACCTCACCGCCGTCTACCACCTGGAAAAGCGCATCGCCGAACGGGTGCAGCGGCTGCTGACGCTGTCGCCCTTGCCTCGGCCTGACGATGACGACGTAGCCGGTCTGCAGAACCTCCTGCGGGTGACGCTCGCCCCCCTGCAGCAGCAGAGCCTGCGACAGGCCCTCGCCAGTGGCATCTTCATCATGACCGGCGGGCCGGGGACGGGCAAGACGACCACCGTGCGGAGCATTCTTGAATGGTGCCGGAAGAAGGGCCTGGAGGTGCGCCTCGCGGCGCCGACGGGCCGAGCCGCCAAGCGCTTGACGGAGACCACGGGCGAGACCGGCGTGACCCTCCACCGCCTGTTGGAGTGGAGCGTATCGGACCACGGCTTCCTGCGCGGTGAACATCAACCGCTGGTGCTGGACGTCCTCATTGTCGACGAGGCCAGCATGCTCGACGTGTATCTCTTCCATGCGGTGCTGGCCGCCTTGCCTGCGGATGCCCATCTGCTACTGGTGGGCGACGCCGACCAGTTGCCTTCGGTGGGTCCCGGCCAGGTACTGGCCGACTTAATCTCATCGGCGGTCGTGCCCGTCGTTCACCTGAGCCAGATTTTTCGCCAGGGGGCGGGTAGCCAGATCATCGAGAACTCTCACCGCATCAACTCTGGCCAGCTTCCCGAGACGCCCCGGGAGGGCGTATCGGATTTCTACTTCGTGCGTGAGAAGGATACCGAAGCGGTCGCCAACCGTCTGGTCGAATACGTTTCCGAACGCCTGCGCCAGCGCTGGGATCCGCTCACGGAAATCCAGGTACTGGCCCCCATGTATCGAGGCAGTTGCGGCATCGACAAGCTCAATGAGCGCCTGCAGGAGAAACTGAATCCGGATGGGTTGAAGGTGCCTGGCCTGTCGTTTCGACTGGGCGACAAGGTCATGCAGTTGCGCAACAACTACGATAAAGGCACGTTCAACGGCGACATGGGGGTGGTGGTGTCGGCCGACATGGACGCCAAGGAGTTTGTCGTACGCTTCATCAGCGGCCAGGAAGAAAGCCCGGAGGCCATCTACGGCTTTCACGAGGCGCAGGAGTTGACGCTGGCCTATGCATGTTCGGTGCATAAGAGTCAGGGCAGCGAGTTTCCGGTCGTGCTCATGCCGATCGTCATGCAGCATTTCGTGATGCTGCAGCGCAACCTGATGTATACGGCGGTGAGCCGGGCACGCAAACTGATGGTGCTGGTGGGACAACCCCAGGCCCTGGCCCGAGCCGTCAGGAACGACGAGGTCGTGAAGCGCAACTCCCGCCTGGCCTGGCGCTTGAAGACCCCCTAATTCTCCCAGCGTCGGAAGATCAGGATGGCGTTGTGGCCGCCGAAGCCGAACGCGTTGTTCATGGCGTGTCGGATCGGCATGGGACGGGCCTGGTTGGGCACGTAGTCCAGGTCGCACTCGGCATCGGGGGTCTCCAGGTTGACCGTGGGGGGCGCCATCTGGTGCTGAATCGCCAAGACGCACACCAGCGACTCGAGAGCGCCGGCCGCGCCCAGGGTGTGTCCGGTCATGGACTTGGTGGAGCTGATGGCCACTTTGTGAGCGTGCGCCCCCAGCACCTTCTTGATGGCGTTGGTCTCGGCCTTGTCGCCGATGGGGGTCGAGGTGGCGTGGGCATTGATGTAATCGATATCCTCTGCCTGGATTCCGGCCGCCTGCAGGGCCAGCCGGACCGCCCGCTCAACCCCCTTGCCCTCCGGATCGGGAGCGGTCATGTGGTAGGCGTCAGCAGAACTGCCATACCCCACGACCTCGGCGTAGATGCGCGCCCCTCGGGCCTGGGCGCCCTCTAACGCCTCGAGCACCATGACGCCGGCGCCCTCGCCGATGACAAAGCCGTCGCGGTTCCGATCGAACGGGCGTGAGGCCCGCTCCGGCTCGGCGTTGCGGGTCGACAGGGCCTTCATCGATCCGAACCCCGCCAGGGCCAGAGGGGTGATGGCGGCGTCGACACCGCCGCCCAGCATGATGTCGGCCCGGCCCAGTAGGATGGCCTCGAAGGCGTTGCCCAGACTGTCGGCGCCCGTGGCACAAGCCGTCACGATGGCCATGTTGGGGCCGCCGACGCCAAATTGCATGCCAATGTGCCCGGCCGCCATGTTGGGCATGATGGACGGGATGAGGAAAGGCGAGACCCGGGCCGGACCGCGGGTGACCAGCACCTCGTGCTGGGCCTCGAACGTCAGCATGCCCCCGATGCCCGAGCCGACGGCCACGCCGGTGCGGGCTTTCTGCTCCTCGGTCAGCGACAGGCCCGCATCATCCCAGGCCTGCTGCGCCGCGACCATGGCAAACTGTGCGCAGCGGTCCAGCTTGCGGGCGTTCTTGGCGCCGAGCAGCGCGCTGCCGTCGAAGTTTCGCACCTGGCCGCCGATCTGGCTGTTGAAGCGGGAGGGGTCGAACAACTCGATTCGACTGATGCCGCTTCGGCCGGCCGCCAATCCTTCCCAGAACTTGGGGGCCCCCAACCCCAAGGGGGTCACCGCGCCCAGGCCGGTGATCACGACTCGTCGACGTTGTCCGTTGCTACTCATCCACTCTTTCCTTTCGGCGTGGGTTTCTGAGACTCCGCGGGGATCCCTTCGGTCGAGGAGGAACCGCTCCGCCACCGGCTAGAATTTTGCGCCTCCAGCGAATCTCGCAAAGGGGGCGCCTGCATTGCGGCTATCGGAAGAAGACATCATCCTGACCGTCGATGCGCCCTATCCGGCCCGCAAGATCGTGCGGCAGGCCGTGGAGGTGCTGAAGGCGGGGGGCGTCATCGCCTACCCCACCGATACCACCTACGGGCTGGGGTGCGACATCTTCAACAAAGAAGCCATTGAACGGGTGTATCGGTTGAAGAAGATGACGAAGCAGAAGCCCCTCAGCTTCGTCTGTTCCGACCTGAAAGACATCGCCCGCTACGCGCAGGTCTCGAATTACGCCTACCAGGTCATGCGCAAGCTCCTGCCGGGCGCTTACACGTTCGTCTTGCTGGCCACCAAGATGGTGCCCAAGATGATGCTGACCAAGCGAAAGACCGTCGGCATTCGGGTGCCCAACAACGACATCTGCCTCTCCCTGGTGGCCGAGCTGGGCCATCCCATCATCAGCACCAGCGCCCAGGTCGAAGACGAGGAGATTCTCTCCAACCCGACGGATATCGAGCGCAAGTTTGGCCATGGCCTCGACCTGATTATCGACAACGGCCCGCTCGTGTCGCAGCCGTCCAGCATGATCGATCTGACCAGCGACACGCCCGTCATCTTGCGCGAGGGCATCGGCGACACCAGCATGTTCCGATAGGGAGACCTGGGAGGTCGTGGCCGGCGCCGACTCGCCGACCGCCGGCGCCGGCTAGTCCCGCCTGCCATATATGAGAAATGTCACCACCCGCCCACCCGCGGCAGATATCCGTTCTCTCTCTTCCGATATATGGAGGGCGCCAGGCCAGCAACCTTCTTAGCGCAACCACCCCGAGGAGCGAGCCCAGGATGAGACCTGCCGGCGGCTCCGGGGCCCCCACGGCAGCCGTCGACAGCGTGATCTGGCCGAATGTGGCGAAGGGCCCGCCGGTGGGCTTGCCCTGATTGGCGTCAAACGTCACTTCTCAACCAAGGGCCCTTGAATTACAGCCGGGCGAATCCCTGCGACGCCCGGCCGCTGAAGACTCCGACAGGAACGCCACACCTCGGTCAGAAGCAGACCCTTAGGCCTGTTTTCAGCAGAGACGTCGAGACCAGGGCGAGGAAAACGGCGTCAGGTCAAGGAAGGCGTTGGGGCTACGCCCCGAGCTCCGCTCGCCCGACGGAGCGTAGTTCAACTACGTGAGCAGGGAACGGAGACGACTGACG
>DASYBA010000777.1:0-9902 GCA_036501005.1 Candidatus Xenobia bacterium
GCTCCATCGAGCCGCTGGCCGCCAGGATATTCTCGACGGTCACGGGAGAACGGCTGGCCACGACCCGTCGTGCCAGGCCGTCGATGGCCGCGGGCAGCCGCCGCTGCTTGAGCCACGTCTCCGGCCATCCCCAACTGCCGGTGACAAACAGCCGGCGCCCGTCGGCCAGGATGATGGCTGCCATGGAAATCCTCAAGACCTTGGCTGCCAGCCCCGCAAATCGGTCCAGGACTTCGTCTGGACTGGAATCCAATACGGCGGCCCGAATCACGGAATGAGCCCGAGCCTGGTCCTGCAGCCGTTTCGCCATCTCTGTATCATCCAGCCAGGAAGAGGCGCCCGGTTGGTTGGCGATGTCCGACATCAGCGCATGCTCCTTGCTTGATCAGGCTCATGTTCAGGGGAGTTGGCGGCCCGAGGATGTCAATGTGACTTCCAGTGACCATGCCTGGCTGCTGGAACGCTCCTGAGGTGGAGACCTGCGCGACCCGGTGGCGAGTTCCCACCTCGGCCAGCCGCCGCGCTATCTGGCACCACCCTGCACAATGAAACGCTTCAGGAAAGGGCTTGAAATAGCCCATTTTCACCGAAATGAGGTGCCAGCACGGCAATCGGTACGTTTTACTGCTGGACTCGGTGGGGATATTTGCCTGTATAGCAGGGCCCCTGGTTCAAGTTCAAGGAGCAAGGCGGTGCAGGAGATCTCCGGAGTACAGCATCAATGAAAACCTGCGAATTCGACAGGCGGGCACGATGAGTGTCTTCATGGGCTGTCATGCCAACCCGTGAAGACACTCATCGTGGAAGAACATCTTGCTTCGCTCCAGGCGCTGGCCCGCGTTGGCTGGCACGGTGGACGCGGGCCAACGATGCTTCGATATCAATTGTCCGACAGGCTCGGGCCTTGCCACGAGATCGATATCTGTACATTATCGCTTTGGCGTCGGTTGACGCGTTTCTGCTGACCCCCATGGAGCTCTCCGAGTTGCAAGCCCATATCAAAGTTGCCCGACGCATCGCGGACCTGGTTCGCCAGCGCATCCGTACGGCGGCCGCCGAGATCGGCGTCGTCGACGACCGCTTGGAAGCCCTGGTCACAGCCGCCGCTGAGGCCCCCACCAACGGGCTCCATCACGCAGTGAAGCCGATCTGCGACCTATCCAACTCTCCCAACTACCGGACTTTGTCTTTCGCCCAGGGGCCTCCAGCAAGGTTTCCCAGGGGGCCGGCTTTGAAATCATGCTGGCTCTTAAGACTTCCCACCGCCCGCCCGCTGGATCATCGGTGATCTTTCGGCTCGCGCACTCATTGCCCTGGAAGTGGAGATACCACTGAAATCATGAATCTCATAGAACGCGTCCCTACCGGTATTGTCGGCTTCGATCACATCTCCTACGGCGGCCTGCCCAAGAATCGGTCGACCCTGGTGTCAGGCCCCGCAGGCAGCGGCAAGACCGTCTTTGCCGCCCAGTTCCTGGCGGAAGGCATCCGCCGATACGACCAGGCCGGGGTCTACGTGACCTTCGAAGAGTCGCCGGACGACATCCGCCGCAACATGGAAGGGTTTGGATGGCCTATCCGCGAATGGGAGACCCAGCACAAATGGTGTTTTCTGGATGCGTCACCGGTCGCCGACCAGACCCGAACCATCATTGGCTCCTATGATTTGCAAGGCCTCGTCGTCCGTATCGGACACCTGATAGACCGGACCCAGGCGGCCCGTCTGGCAATTGATTCGGTCGGCTCCATTCTCTCCCAGTTTCCGGATGTACAACTGATCCGACAGGAGTTGTTTCGAATCATCGCCCAGCTTCGCAGCTTTGGCGTGACGGTGCTCTTGACGGCGGAACGACTCAACGACTATGGTGAGACCATCGCCCGTTACGGCTTCGAGGAATTTGTCACCGACAACGTGGTGATTCTACGGAACCTGCTGGACGGAGAGCGTCGGCGACGCACCATCGAGATCCTGAAATACCGGGGCACCCAGCACTACAAAGGCGAATGTGCCTTCAGCATTCTCCCGGAGGTGGGACTTCAGGTCATCCCGCTGGCGGCCTTGGAGTTGAAACAGCGGTCTTCCGTCATTCGCATCTCGTCGGGCAGTACCGAGTTGGATAATATGTGCGGGGGCGGCTTCTTTCGCGACTCCATCATCCTGACGTCCGGGGCCACGGGCACCGGCAAGACCCTGCTGTGCACGGAGTTCATCAGTGGTGGCACCGCCCGGGGTGAGCGCTGCCTTCTGGTGGCCTTCGAAGAGAGTCGGGAGCAACTCTTTCGCAATGCCTCGGGATGGGGGCGTGATTATGAAGCCATGGAAGCATCCGGACTGTTGCGGGTCATCTGTGCCTATCCAGAATCGGCGGCGCTCGAGGACCACTTCATGACCATCACTTCAGCAGTCGAAGAGTACCAGCCGGGCCGGCTGGCTTTCGACAGCCTCTCCGCCCTGGAGCGCATCTCCAGCGTCAAGGGCTTTCGCGAGTTTGTCATCAGTTTCACCGCCTTTCTCAAAGAGCGAGAAATCTGCGGCCTCTTTACCGCCACCACCGAGAACCTGATGGGAGGGCCCTCCATCACCGAGACGCACATCTCGACCATCACCGATTCCATCCTTTTGTTGCGCTATGTCGAAGCCTTCGGGCAAATGACCCGTGCCCTGGCCGTGCTCAAGATGCGAGGCTCGGCGCACAGCAAGGAGATCCGCGAGTTCGCCATCGATAGTCTGGGCATGCACCTGGGCAAGGCGCTGATCAGCGTTACCGGAATCCTGTCGGGTCAGCCTCGCCAGTCACTGCTGGGCGAATTGGATCACCGCGTCGAAGCGACGAACCCCGATTCTGGAGGAGACACATGATGCCGCCTGTGCCCTCGTCCATGGCCCTCCTCGCCCGACTTCGAGGGCGAACCGGCTCGACATTGAAGTGATCGAAGCCCTCGATGCCGGTCGGGGGGGCGCTCGATAGGATCAAGCGCCATTGCCAAGATCCACCTCCAGCTCGATCGC
The DNA here is from genome assembly GCA_036501005.1 of Candidatus Xenobia bacterium. Lineage (GTDB taxonomy): Bacteria > Vulcanimicrobiota > Xenobia > RGZZ01 > DASYBA01 > DASYBA01. The sequence goes on from DASYBA010000777.1 coordinate 3,011, forward strand.
GACCCGGTGTGCATCGGACAGGTCGCCGATAATCCAGCGCACGGGGGCCGGATGGTCCTTGACCAGGGTGGGTATCGCCAGAATGCGGGCGGCGGCCGCCTCTTCGGGCTGCTTGTTGACGTCGATGATGTGGATTTCGTAGCAGTCCTGCGGCAGGTTCTGGAACAACCGCGGCAGGTTGCCCAGCGCGGCGGTCGAGTTGACAGAGCCCGCCGCGATGAACAGCCGGAACGAATATCGGAGAGGGGTCGACATGCCGTTCCGCTCAAGTTCGGCTGATGCCTGATGCGGGCCTTTTAGCGAGCTCAACCGCAACCATCCAGGTGGAAGAGATCGAAGCACTCGCCGGCCAGCGACCGGACCTCGGGCTGTTCGAACCGGTCCTGGGCCAGTTGTACGACTGTGCCCTGCGGGCCGGTAGCCAGCCAGACGTCATCCACCAGGCGCAACATGATTTCAAACCCCGCTCCTAGCGAACGCTTGCTCGAACGACCCGGGATGAGCACGAAGGCTGGCACGTCGGGAATCTCGATCCCTTTGCCTTTGTCGGTCACCCGGAAGAGGAGGCGGCTGCCGTCGGCCCACACCTCGCACGTCACCTCGACGGCGTGTCGCAGAGCATTGGTCATGGCCTCTCCAGCCGCGGTGACCAGCCCCTCGGTGCGGTCCTGGTCAAGGCCTTGGGCTTCCGCTTCCCGGCGAATCTGCAAGCGGATGAGCCGCATGCCGGTCGGCTCCGTCAGTTGGACCTGGAGCACCCGTCGCTGTCCCGCCGGCATGCCCGACGGCTCTACCAGATGGAGGCGGCCGCGGGTGACCGCCTGCAGCACCTCCGCGTAGAACCTCTTCTTCTCCCGTTCGGCCTGCAGGAGCAGCCGCTGGGTGGCGGTCAAGCGTTCCTCCAGGTCACAGATGCGGCGGGCCACCTTGATGTGGGACTGCAGTTCCGAGACTTCGACCGGCTGCTGCAGGAACGCGTCAGCCCCGATGTCCAGCGCGTCGGCCAGGTGCCCACGGTCGGCCGCGGTCGCCAACACGATCACGAAGAGGTAGCGAGGCCGGGACTGCGAGCGCACACGGCGGAGAAGCTCAGCCGTGCCCGGCGTCCACTGCAAGAGCAGGACCTGCAGGTGCGGGTGGCGGGTCAGCAGGCCCTCGACTTCGTCGGCCGAGCGAGTCGTGAGCACAAAGTGCTCGCGGTGGAGCCAGGCCCTCAGAGCCCGACCGGCGGTAGAATCCTCTTCAAAGAGCAAAACGTTCATCAAAATGAATCGAACAGCCCTACAGCCGTGGCCGGAGGGTAGGTTCTGCCCTATTGTGCCCCGATGCCGGTGGCGGCTAAACTATCGGTACAGGAGGTGGACGCCCCACCCCAGCACATAGCCTCCGACCCGGTAGAAAATGAGCCATGCCGCCATCATGCCGACCATGAGCCACTGGGGGTTGTGGGTCAGTTCCTGCCAGCGGCGGGCCGCGCGGTCCGACATGAACAATCCCACCACGCCAGCGCCGTCCAGGGGGGGCAGGGGCAACAGGTTGAAGGCCCCCAGGAGCAGGTTGAGAGTGAAAGCGATGCTCAACAGGATGGTGAGGGCGGAGGCCTCACCCCCGGGCGCCGCCACGACCTGGGTGAGGTCTGACCCGTCCGCCACGAACCACCCCTGGGTCAAGCCGACCCGGAGGATGACCCCCGTCACCAGCGCGATCAGGAAGTTGGCCGCTGGACCGGCCAGGGCCATGCGGGCAGCCCGCTTCGGATACTGGGCGGCCCAGGTGGGATCGTACGGGGCTGACGCCCACCCCATCATCCAGTGGCTGATGAAGAAGCTGATCCACGGCACCAGCACCATGCCGACCGGCTCGCGTTGCATGTGGGGGAGCGGATTCAGCCCGACCTGGCCCCCCTGCGCGGCGGTGTCGTCGCCCCCCACGTGAGCCACCAGCGCGTGGGCAGCTTCATGCAGCACGGTTGAAAAAACGAACACGGCATACCATGCAAGCCCCATGGCCAGGATGTCCCCGTTGATTTCCGGCATGTCCATGAGTACCGCCGGAATCATTCTGTAACCTGCCTGTAACCTCGTCGTGCTACAGTGTAAAGGATGCACAAACGTCTCGCCGCCATCCTGGCCTTCGCCACCCTGGGAGGGCTGGCGCTGGCCCTGGGTCTGAGTCGTCCAGCCAAGGTCAACGCCCAGCTTCCGCAGCGGGAGCCTCATCCGGTCATGCGGGCGCCCAAGCCCGAAAAAGCCGACCGCGTCCTGGTTTGAGGCTCACCCGGGAGCGGCTCCCGGCGGGCCCGTCCATCCTCCGCTACCAGCCTGAGCCAAGATCTGGCCGCCCCACCGTCCTTCTCATCCACGGCCTGACGGCCAGTGCGGCCGGCCTGGATCACCTGGCCGCCTACCTGGCTACTCGGGGGTTTCCGGTCACCAGCCTCGATCTACCCGGCCACCCCCTGGGGGCCACCGGTGGGACGCTGGACTCGTTCCAACATGCGGTCGAGACCACGCTCCAGGTGCTCGACACCTTGCCGCCGCCCGTGGTGGTGGGCGGCCACAGCTTCGGGGGCGGCTGTGCGGCGGCCGCCGCCACCCAACGTAAGGTCGCGGGTCTCTTCCTGGTCGCGGTCGCCCCAGTGGCCGCCCTGGTGCCGGGTGCGTCTCCCCTGGTGGCCCGCATGCAATCCCAGCGGGCCGGCTACGTCGATGGAGCCCCGCTGGACACGCTCCTCGGGGAGATGCGGGAGCTCATGCTGGGTCCTCTGCACACCCTGGCCGGCCTTCCCGTGTTGGCCGTGGGGGCTCGTCAGGACATCGTCATCCAGCCGGCCGACGTCGAGAAGTGGAAGGATAGACTGCCCCACATCGCGCTGGAATTCGTCGAGGGCAGCCACCAGGACGCGCCCACCAACGGGCGCGTCCACATCTGGCGGTGGCTGGAGCGGCTTGGGGCACCGCCCTAGCGAGACGCAGCCCGGGTGATCTCGGCGGCCTGGTAGCTGCCATCGTCGGCCACCGAGAAGGTCACGTCTACCTGATCGCCCACGTTGATGACCTGGGTCGCCGTGGTCGACGCCGTCAACGCGAAGGTGTAGCCGCCGTTGGCCGCCTGCACGGTCATCTGCTGGTCGTCGATGGACACGACCACACCGATCACGTGGTAGGCGTCCGGCCGGGCCGCCGGCGGGGCCATCTGGCCTGTCGCATCGGGGGGCGTCTCAGGCGGCGTGATGCCGTCGTAATTGAAGGCATAAGGCGTGGTGTCGTCGCCGGTGTCGACGTAGTCGCCATACAGACCAGCTCCGCCATAGGGCCCATAATAGTACGAAGAGGAGTAGTAGGGGGAGTAGCCGACCTGGCCGTTCCACCGGTGGTGATGCTGCCAGCCAGACGTGGCCACGGACGGCACGTTGATGGGCTGATGGTGCGCATACTCCAACACCCCTTTGCGCACCACGGCCACTGGGGTCTGGGGCGGAGGAACGTAGTGGCTGAAAACACCGGGATGCATGATCGGCGGAGGCGACTGCGTCGAACCCTGGAAGGTGGCGCCCGAGCGGCCGCCATAGCCGTAGGTGTAGTGCGGGGCCGGGGCCTGGTACGATGGGTGATAAGACGGCTGGTAGTGCATGCCGGTCGGCGGCTGATAATGCATGACGGGCGGCGTATAGCGCATGGGCGGCGCCGACTGGATGTGCGCTGACGGGGCGGAAACGCGCGATGTCGGCGGCGAGCTTTCGCGCCCATGGTTCGACCAGGGATCGGCTGCGGCCAGACCCGGACAGAGCAGAATCGTGGCGGCGAGAGTCAGGAGCTTGCGGTTCATGGGGGTCACCTCTTCTACCCCTATGGTAAGCCCCTGCGCGCCCGCCGCCAAGTGACCGCCATCACGGATTCGGCTAATGTTTGATTAAAGATGATCAATCGAGCTTTTTGCTGAAGCGGCGCACGGCCATGGCGAAGACCACGATGCCCAGGCCGAACAAGAGGGCGATCTGCCGCCACAGATATTGGATGCCCACGCCTTTGATGATGATGCCGCGCACCACCACGATGAAATAGGTCAGCGGCAGCGCCTGGCCCACCCACTGGAGACCGATGGGCAGCGTCTCGCGGGGAAAGAGAAAGCCTGAGATGAGAATGCTGGGCAGAAGGATCAGTTGGGACATCTGCGTGGCCTGTTGAAAGGTGCGGGCGGTCGTCGAGATGAGCGTGCCCAGGCCGAGTGACGAAAAGAAGAAAGCCAGCGTCGCGAGGTAGAGCAAGAGAAGGCTGCCCTTCACCGCCACTCCGAAGAAAGCCCACCCCAGAAACAGGATGAAGGTCATGTTGACGAAGCCAACGCCAATGAGGGGCACGATTTTGCCCAGCATCAGCTCCGACTGTCGAATCGGGGTGACGACCAGTTGTTCGAACGTGCCCAGCTCGCGCTCCTTGACGATGACGCTGACGCTGAGAAAGGTCGTGGTGAACTGGAGAATGACGGCCAGCACGCCGGGGATGAGAAAGACCTGGGACTGCAGGTCGGGGTTGTACCACGCTCGGGGCCGGATGTCGACCCGGGGGGCAGCGCTGACGGCCGGACCGCGTCGCTCCTGGGTTCGCAGGGTAATCCGTTGCGACAGGGTGCTGCCGACCCCGACGGCAGACGAGAGCACCGTGCGGGCGCTGGTCGAATCCGACGCGTCCACCACCACCAGCACTTCGGCGGATTTGCCGGATCGGAGCAGTTTCGCATAGTCGGGGGGAATGACGAGGCCGATCATGTCGTCGCCTGAGTCCAGGGCTCGCTGGATGTCCTGCATGTTGCGGCCATGCTCGTGCACTTTGAAATAGCGCGTATTGACCAGCGCCCGGATGAGCTCGTCGCTTTCTGCCGACACCGACTGATCCCATACGATCATGGGTTGGAACTCGACGTCATACGACAAGAAGCCGTACAAGATGAGCTGGATGACCGGAATCATGACGATGCTGATGAGGCTTCGCCGATCGCGCAGGATCTGGGCCACTTCCTTGCGCATGATGGCGCCGGTGCGCCGCCAGTTCACGGCCCCTGCTCCTGCGCCTCGACCAGGGCCACGAACACGTCTTCCAACGAAGCCGGGATGATCCTCGCCTCGCGCAGCGGGAACCCGCTCTTGCGGAGATCGTCCATGACCTCCTGGGCCGCCTGCGCCGAGGCCACGGTGGCGTGGATGTTCGAACCGTAGAGAAAGGCGTCGTGCACCAAGGGGTGGTTGTCGACCCGGGTGAGGGCAACGGCTGTGGCGTCCGTCTGCAGTTCAACCACCACCCCGCGCATCTGGTTGGTGCGAATGTCGTCCGGGCTGCCCTGGGCGATGATGCGGCCGGCCAGGATGAAAGCCAGTTCATCGCAGTGCTCGGCCTCGTCCATGTAGTGGGTCGTCACCATGATGGTGGCGCCGTCCCGGGCAAACTCGTCGATCAGGGTCCAGAACGTGCGCCGAGACACCGGGTTGACACCGGCCGTCGGTTCGTCGAGGAAGATCATGCGGGGCTGGTGAAGCACCGAGCAAGCCAGGGCCAGGCGCTGTCGAAACCCGCCCGACAAGGTACCGGAGAGCTGATTGACCCGGTCGCCCAGGCTGAGACGGCCCAACCAGTATCGAATGCGCTCGTCCTGCGCCCGGCCATGCAATCCGTAGACGCCGGCATAGAACTGCAGGTTCTCGAGCACGGTGAGGTCGTTCCACAGGCTGAACTTCTGTGACATGTAGCCGATCTGCGACTTGACCGCCTCCGGGTTCTTGCGCACGTCCTCCCCCAGCACCTCGGCCGTGCCCTCGCTGGGGTCGAGAATGCCGCACAACATGCGAATGGTGGTGGATTTGCCAGCTCCGTTGGGCCCCAGAAAACCCCAGATCTGTCCGTGTTGAATATCGAACGACACGTGGTCGACCGCCACGAACTCGCCAAAGCGACGCGTCAGGCCGCGGGCCCGCACCGAGTAGTCGGTCATCCTACCACCGTCCCCGGCTTGAAGGCCGCCAGCCTTGCAATGAAGACGTCTTCCAGCGAGGGTGGGATGCTGCGCACGTCGACCTGGACGGCCCCCGCTTCCACCAGCGCTTGTCTCAACACCGGCTCGGTGCGGGCCGCAGACGCCACCAGCACGTGGACGCGTTCGCCGAACACCTCGGTGCTGATGACGTCCGGGTGCACCGGCAGTACCCTTTGCGCCACGCCTTTGGGACGGGCCTGGATTTCCAGCAGGTCGCCCTGCAACGTGCGCTTGAGGGCCGCGGGAGTATCGACCGCCATGATCTGCCCGGTGGCGAACAAAGCGACCCTGGAAGCCCGTTCGGCCTCGTCCATGTAGGGCGTGTTCACCACGATGGTCAGACCATCGACGTTGAGTCCGTAGAGAATGCGCCAGAACTGGCGGCGGGAGACCGGGTCGACGCCGGTGGTGGGCTCGTCGAGGAACAGGATGTCGGGCCGGTGGATGAGCGTGCAGACCAGCGCCAGCTTCTGCTTCATGCCACCGGACAGCAGCATGGCGAGTCGGTCGGCGAAGCGATCCAGGCGAAAGCCCTGCAAAAGCCGAGCCCCGTGGGCCTCCGTCTCGGCCGGGTCGACCAGGTAGATGTCGGCATACAAGCGGAGGTTCTCCATCACCGTGAGGTCGCCGTAGAGACTGAACCGCTGCGGCATATATCCGATACGTTTCTTGATCTCCTCGGGCTGCTTGACGACGTCGTAGCCAAGTACCGTGGCCGTGCCCGACTGCGGCGTGAGCGCCCCGCACAGAATGCGCATCAGCGTGCTTTTGCCCGCGCCGTCCGGGCCGACGCACGCCAGGATTTCGCCGCGCGCCACCGTCAACGACAAATCCTGGATGCCGGTGACCGGGCCGAAGCCCCGCA
>DASYBA010000778.1:0-8248 GCA_036501005.1 Candidatus Xenobia bacterium
CCTGGTGCTGGCCCCCCATCCCGACGACGAGACCCTGTGCTGCAGCGGCGTCATCCAGCAGGCCCTGGCCCAGCACGTGCCGGTGCGCATCGTGTTCCTCACCTACGGCGACAGCAATGAGTGGTCGTTCATCGTGTCGAGCCACCACCTGGTCGTCCCCGGACGCTCGGCCTTGCACTTCGGCATGATCCGGCACGACGAGGCCATGGCCGCCGACCAGACGCTGGGCGTGGACCCCCAACAGATCGTCTTCCTGGGCTATCCCGACCACGGGACGCTCGACATGTTCACCAGCCACTGGGGAAGCCGGCCGCCCCTGACGGCGCTCCTCACTCGCCAGAAGGCGGTGCCCTATCCGACCGCAGTGCGCCCGGGTGCCCCGTACACCGGCGACTCCGTGCTGCAGGACCTTGAAGCTCAGATGCGAGAGTTCAAGCCCACCCGCATCTTCGTATCGCATCCCGCCGACGCGAACGTCGACCATCGGGCCTACTACCTGTATGCCCGAGTCGCGTTGTGGGAGACGGGCATCTCGGCGGAGGTGTACCCCTTCCTGACGCACTGGCCCCACTGGCCGGAGCCCCATGGGTACCGGCCGGATCAGACCCTCGACCCGCCCGCCGTGCTGAAGGACCAACTGTCCTGGCACGTCGATCCGCTCACCGCCGTCCAGATCGGGGTCAAAAAGCAGGCCCTGGCGTGCCACAAGACGCAGATGTCCTACAGCGCCGGCTACCTGATGAGCTTCATCAAGCAGAACGAACTCTTTGGTGACCTGGCCCGCCTGGATCTCCGACACGTGGCGCCGGTCTCCAGCGGCACGCCCGACGAGGCCATGCCGGGTGCCGAGCCATCCTCCTTGGTGGGCAACGAGTGGAAGTTCGTGCGGGTGGACGATCAGGGCCGGCTGGAGTTGTCCATCGAGGAATCCCGGCCCCTGGCCCGCGAGACTGAAGCCGCCTTTTATGCGTTCGGCTATCGACCGGACAAGCGCTTCGCCGACATGCCGAAGATCCACGTGGTGGCGGGCCTGCGCTCGTCGGCCGACGACCAGGGCCGGCGCATCTCGGCGCCCGGGCTGGAAATGGTGCGAAGGGGCCGTCGCATCACGGTGCGTATTCCCCTCAGCCTGCTGGGCGATCCGGATCGGGTGCTGGTGTCGTCGAGAACGTGGCTGGGGGGCATGGCGCTCGACTGGAGCGTGTGGTACGAGGTCGACCTGCCTTCGGGGGCGCTGCCCCCCAGTCGCTGCGCTGGGGCCCCCCCGGCTCGCAGTGTGGGAAGTCCTGCGGCATCTGCTTCGCGCTACTAGCTGGCGTCCACCTCGAGGTTTTCCGCGCTAGCCCCGGAAAAGCTGGACGGTGACTTCTCGGGGGCGGGGGCCTTCCAGTTCGAGGAGGAAGAGGCTTTGCCAGGTGCCCAGGGTGAGGCGTCCGTCCGATATTCCGATCGTGAGCGACGGGCCCAGCAAAGCGCCGAGCAGATGGGACTTGGCGTGCTCGGGGCCATCGTGCAGGTGATGGAAGCGCATGTCGGGCACCAGGCGCTCCAGGTAGGCGACCATGTCCTCTTCCCAGCCGGAGTTGGCGTCGTTGATGACGAGAGCGCACGTGGTGTGCTGGGCGGTGACCAGCATGAACCCATCCTTGATGGTCGACTGGCGCAGCGTCTCGTGGACGGCCGACGTGATGTTGACGATCTCCCGTCGTTGGCGGGTCTCAAAGGGCAGGCGGTGCAGCATGCTCAGCCTTTGACGGCCGCGGAAAAGGCCTCGAAGATGCGATGGGACGAGGCGGTCTGGGGCTTGTCCCACAGGCATTCAGGGTGCCATTGGACACCCAGGCAGAAGCGGCCCGGCGTCCACTCCAGGCCTTCGACCAGGCCGTCTTCAACACTGATGGCGTTGACGGTGAGGCCGGGGGCCACGACCTTCACCGCCTGGTGGTGGATGGTGTTGACCGGGATTTCCTCGGCGGATCCGATAATGCGGTGCAGCAAGGTTCCGGGCAGCAGCCTCACGTGGTGTCCGACGTCGTGGCGGGCTTTGCCGTAGGCGGTCTGGCGGTGCTTCTTCTGGGTGTTCTCGGGCTCGTGATGGGCATCGATGTCCTGGTACAGGTCGCCGCCCATGGCCCAGTTCATGACCTGCACGCCGCGACAGATGCCGAGGATCGGCATGTCTTTCGCACGGGCGCTATCGAACAGGGCCCGTTCCATGTGATCACGCACCGCATCAGGCTCGTCGATGGTGGGGTGGGGAGGTTCCGGTATTCGATAGAGCGACGGGTCGATATCGCTCCCGCCGGCCATGACCAGGCCTCGGACTTCGTCCAGGTAGTGGATCCAAGGTTCAGCGGCAACGCCTGGTTCGAGCACCACGCAGTCCAGACCGACGGCCTTCAAGGCTTCGACATACGGTTTTTCTTTGCGATCTCGTCCGATGGTGAGTACGACTTTCATGCTTCCTCGGCGGGGCTGGGTAGGGATGGGTCTCGGTCCATGAGATGGGTCAGGGCTCTGGGCAGGCGATCGGAGACGTCGCTGGCCAGGAGCCCGCGTCGTCCGACGTCAGACGCTGCCAGGTCGCCGGCGACGCCGTGCACGTAGACGCCGGTGACGGCAGCGTGGAGAGGCGTGGCCCCTTGCGCCAGGAGTGCGGCGATGACGCCGGTCAGGACGTCGCCCATGCCGGCGGTGGCCATGCCGGAGTTCCCGCTGGGGTTGATGAACACGTGGCCGTCGGGATCGGCCACGAGGGTGTGGGCGCCCTTGAGCACGGCGACGACGTTGAAGCTCCGAGCGGCTTTGCGGGCATGTCGGATGGGTTCGTCGAGGATGGCGTGGATGGGAACGTTCAGCAGGGTGGCCATTTCTCCGGCATGGGGGGTAATGACCGCTCCGCCGGGCGAGGCCTGGAAGTTTTCAGGCAGGGCGCGGAGACCGTCGGCGTCGATGACGGCGGCACCGGTAAAGGTGCTCAGCAGGGAGGCAATGAGCTTGAGGCTCTCGGGATGACGGCCCAGGCCCGGTCCGAAGGCGGCGGTGCGAGAGTCGGCCAGGAGCTCCCGGGCCGCTTTGTGGCTTTTGTCGGTGAGGTGGTCGGCGTCTTCGAGGGGGACGACGATGACCTCCTTGACTCGGGCGCACACGGCGGGCCAGACCACTCGAGGTACGGCGACGGTACTGAGGCCTGCACCCGCTCGAAGCGCGGCTTCTCCGGCCAGGGCCGGGGCGCCGGTGTAGCGGGCGCTGCCGCCGATCAGAACGACTCGGCCCGCGGATCCCTTGTGGGCATCGGGCGAGCGGGAGGGTAGCCAATGTCGAGCCAGCGCCGGGGTGATGGCGTAGACGTCCGCCCGGGCATTTCGAACGGCCTGGTGCGGAAACCCGATGTCCGCCACCGTCATGCGGCCGCAGTGGGTTGCGCCCGGATAGAGCATGTGACCGAGCTTGAGGGTTCCGAAGGTCACCGTCCGGTGGGCCTTGATGGCCGTGCCCATGAGGTGGCCCGTGGTGCCATGCACGCCCGACGGGATGTCGATGGCCAGGACGGGCCGGTGGCTCTCGTTGATGGCTGTGATGGCGCGGGCGGCGATCCCGCCGATGGGGCGGGCCAGGCCGGTTCCAAAGAGGGCGTCGACGACCACGTCCGCGCTGGGCAGGCTGCGACACCACCCGGCGAAGGCCTCTTCGTCGGGCCAGACGTGGAGGGGTAGATCGATCTTGCGGGCCACGGCGGCGTTAATGGCGGCGTCGCCGGAGAGTCGTGCCGGATCGCCCAGCATGCCGACGTTGACCGTGAGACCGGCTTCTTTGAGCAGTCGAGCGACCACCAGGCCGTCCCCGCCGTTGTTACCGGGGCCGCACGCGATCGACACGTGGCGGGCGTGCGGAAGCCAGGCCCGCAAGACACTGGAGACCGAGCGTCCTGCCGTCTCCATGAGGACTGCGCCCGGCACGCCAATCGTTTCGATGCTGCAGGCGTCGACGGCCGCAGCTTGCTCGGCGGACAGTACGGGCCAGGCAGCCCCGAAAAGACCATCAGCCATCTTGGCGATGGCTGATGACGGTTTTTACCGTTTGGTCCACTGGAAGCCGCGCCGGGCACGCTTGCGCCCGTACTTCTTCCGTTCCTTCTCCCGCGGGTCTCGGGTCAAGAGCCCGGCCTTGCGCATGGCTGGCCGCAGGGCTTCGTCCTGGGCCACCAGGGCCCGGGCGATGCCGTGCCGGACGGCGCCGGCCTGGCCGGCCACCCCGCCGCCAAAGCAGCGGGCCAGAACGTCGAACCGGACGCCGGCCTCGGCGACTTCGAGGGGCAGACGAACCAGCACTTCCAGCACCTTGCGGCCCACGTACTGGTCCAGGTTGCGGCCATTGATCTTGATGTCACCCTTGCCCTGCACCAGGCGCACCCGGGCCACGGCGGTCTTGCGCCGGCCGGTGGCCGACGAGATCACGGTCGGGGCGGTGGTCTTGTTGCCTTTAGCCAAAACGGTTCACCTCTCTAGATTGCCAGCGGCTTGGGCTTCTGGGCTTCGTGGGGGTGGTTGGGACCGACCACGAGCTTGAGCTTCAAGAGCCGGGGGGTACGCAACTTGTTGTTGGGCAGCATGCCCTTGACCGCATGTTCGATGATGCGGGTGGGATGCTTGGCTCGCATGGCCTGGGCGGAGATTTCCTTGAAGCCGCCCGGAGCCTGGGAGTGATGCTTGTAGATCTTGTCAGTGTTTTTCTTGCCGGTCAGGACGACCTTTTCGGCATTGACGACCACCACGAAGTCACCCATGTCCAGGTGTGGCGTGTAGGTAGCCTTGTGCTTGCCAGTCAGCACGTTGGCGATGCGGGTCGCCAGGCGGCCGAGGGTCTGGCCGTCGGCATCGACCACGTACCAGTCTTTCTGGATTTCGCTGGCCTTCATTGAATAGGTTTGCACCGTGAGCCTCCACAGTTCTAAAAAACAGCCAGTGCATTCTAAATCACCGGCTGAGGCGTGTCAAGCCGGAAAAAGAAAGCGCCCACGACCACAAGGCCGCGGGCGCAAGAGGGGACACGGAAGGAAAACTCAGGTGATGACGGTTTCGCCGTCGTGGTGCGTGATGTCGAGCTTCTGGCCGTCGGGGCCGTGGCCCACCCAGTGACCGTTGCGATAGGTGGCGGTGATGCCAGAGCCGTCGACCTGCACGTCCTGTCCCGAGCCATCGACGTTGACGTGGTCGTGGCTGCCGTCTTCGCTGACCTGGTCGTTGCGGCCGTCAATGCCTTCTTCGTCGTGGTGGCCGTACTCGGCTTCCGAGTCGTTGACGCCGTAGGCATGCTCGTGGTCGTGGTGGCCGTACTCGGCCTGGTGAATGTCGTAGCCCCCGGCGTGCTCGTGGTCGTGGTTGCCGTCCTCGCGCTGGCCGATGTCTTCGCCCCAGGCGTGCTCGTGGTCGTGATTGCCGTCTTGCGACTGGCCAATGTCGAATCCGACGGCGCGTTCGCCATCGAAGTTGCCGTTCTGCGACTGCTGGATGTTCCAGCCCAGGCGCTGCCGGCTGTCGCCATGGCCTTCGGGCCGGAACCAGATGTTGCTGCTGCTTCCCAGTGTATTCACGATCAACCTCCACACACTCAACGGTCGTGCCGTCTATTTCTTGACGTCATCGTACCGCCAGCGGGCCCTCGGGGGCTGTGCAGCAAGTTGCCGTGGATTGTTAACGAATTGGGGCGAAAAGGGAGGATGGCAGCAAGGATCCGACAGCGTGCCCCGGGTGCGAGGGGATGGTTGGCGGGGAAGTGGCCTGGCGACTGGATCCGAGCCTATGCGCGGTCTTGGTGATTCAGCTCACGGATCCGCCTGTTGGCGTTCGTTTACCCAGTTTTCCACGTGGTGCGCGGCCTTCTCGGTCGTGATGTAAAGCGCGGTGAGACCCACCGTGAGAGGATCGCCCGTGAGCCCGGCATAGACGGCTCCCGAGACACTGTCGGGCAAGGGCGAGGCGCCCCGTTGCGCGTGCCTCTTGTGGGCTTCCTCGGGATACATGACGTGTCCGGTGGCGTCATCGAGGGCGACGCCGATGCGCAGGGACAGGGGATAGTCGTGGTTGTGCAACACGGCATGCGCATCGGCCTTGAGCGTCGCGGCATAGTCCCGAAGCCCCGCCAGCGGGCCGTGCGGAGCTTCATCCTCCATGAACAGGGTGGTGGGGTTGTTCGGAGGGGCCGTCGGGGCGGGAGGGGTTGGTGCGGGTGCGGGCGTGTGCGTCTGCGGCGGATCGCCCTTGGGTTTCTCCTGGGCCGCTGTCGAGAGGGTTGCCACCTCGGCGGGCGGGGGGGCCGGGACTTCAGCCGGCGGTGGGTGAGGCGATCCCGCCGCCCACTGCCGGGTCGTCGTCAGCAGATTCTTTCCGGCCTCTGTCAGTCGCACGCTCGTCCTCCGCTGGTTATGTTTACTTAATTATACGACCCGGTTTTGAACAGTGAGTAACCGAAGGGTTAAACCTTTGGTGAGCGGTTGGTGAGCGGGCCTTGGTACGCTGTGGGTGTCGAAATTGGAAGGGAGCTTATCGAAATGAACATCAACAGCAACGACGGACCCCGGGCTCGGCAGTTCAAGGCGGCGATTCACGAGGACGATGCCGATACTGACCTGCGGGGAACTCCTCCGCAGCAGCGCGATACGCTGCAGTCAGAGGTGGCGCACGCCAACCAGATGCCCGTCGACAGTTACCAGCCAAGCCAGGGCAGCAGTGTGGATCAACAGATCTCGAACCTTCGCAAGGCGTGTGCGTGGGGGTGGAATCGGTGAGGGGGCGTGGCTTTTCTTGTGAGCTGAGTTCTGGTATCATGACGAGGAGGAGGCTCCATGAGTGACGATCTGAAAAAACTGCAGGAGGCCATGCGAGAGGTGCACGGGCACATCCAGGACTTGCAGTCAGGCCAGAAAGCTTCCATGCATGAACTGAAAGAGTTCATGCGGGCTACGGATGAGCGGTTCAGCGTCGTGGAAGAGTCGATCCACTTGCTGCGTCAGACGATGTCGTCCGGCCTGAACCTCATGGTCGCCCGCTATGTCAGTATGGAGGCTACCGTTACGGCTCTCGGTGGCACGTTTGCCGGCATCGAGCAGATTCTCATTCGACTGATCTCCGATCAGGCGGACCTGCAGGTAAAGTACGACGCCATGGACTCTCGCCACGCCGATGTGTTGCGGAGGCTGGAAGCGCTGGAGAAGCGGGCGAGCTAGCCGGGATTGACCGCGGGCTGGACCGACGTGCGGTCTTGCAGGGCGAGGTGACGCGACCGGGACAGGGCGGGAACCTCGAACAGTCGATAGAAGAGCCAGGCCCACGCGATACACGCCGCCATGGCCAGCAGGCAGGCGGGCCATGGACTCATGATGGGACGCAGGATCCGATCCAGGTACAGCACCAGCGGCAAGTGGACCAGGTACAGGCTGTAACTGAAGATCCCCATGGTTGCCAGCACTGTGACCGGGCGCGGCAGAGGTCGCGACTGCTCGTGCACCACCAGGCGATTGAGGAGGACAAAGCAAGCGACGCCCCAGGCCGGGTCCGACACGATCCATCCGATACGGCACCATTCGGCGGCGATGCCCACCGCGAGGGCGGCCAGACCGACAGACAGCCGGCTGCTCCACGCCGGCCGCTCGCTCTTCCCCACCGCCATCTCCACCGCCCAAGCCCCCAGCATCCACTCGAACCACCGGGCCGGGCCCATGCCGAGCCAATCGACCGGGGCCAGCTCCCACCCGTGGTGCGCGACCGCCCGGGAGGCGAGGTCCGATAGGGGCGGTTCGGCCTGGGCGGGCCCCAGGATGAAGAACCCCCGCCAGAGCAGGGTGACCAGCAGTACCGCCAGGACGGACTTCGGCATACCCAGACGGCGGCGCATGAGCGGCAGCAGGAAATACAAGAGGTAGAGCTGTTCCTCGAGGGCCAGGGTCCACATCTGCCACGTATCGGTTCGCGCCATGGCGGTGGTGTGGAACGGATACAGCATGAACAGATGCACGCAGAGCGTAGACAAGAAGCCCGTCACACTTCCGAAGAGCGTGTCAATCGCGAGAGCTGCACTCCACTGGACGCCCGGGTTGATGGCGATCATGACGGACACTCGGATGAACAAGGCGATCGCGATGGCGGCCAGGAACGGGGGATAGAGCCGCCATAGGCGACGCCCCCAGAAGTGCAGGAATTCCGGATTGGCGTCGGGGTCTCGCCGGGCGCTGCGGTAGTGGATGCAGAAG
>DASYBA010000779.1:0-12552 GCA_036501005.1 Candidatus Xenobia bacterium
CGACGGCATGGACGCAGTTACCCTGGTCGAGCGCCAGGTCAAGCGGTTCCAGGACCAGGTGGTGCCGCTCTGGTCGGAGCACCACCCCCAGCACATGACCATGTTCCAGATGGTCACGCTGGCCTCCATGGTCGAGCGAGAAGCGGTGGTGCCCAAGGAGAGGCCGCACATCGCCGGCGTGCTGCTGCATCGGTTGAAAGACGGCATGCCGCTCCAGTGCGATGCCACCATCCAATACGCGCTGGGCGAGCAGAAAGCCGTGCTGTCGCTGCAAGACCTCAAGATCGACTCGCCCTACAATACCTATATCCACAACGGTCTCCCGCCCGGCCCTATCGGAAATCCCGGCCTGTCCTGCCTGCAGGCGGCCATGCAGCCCTTGAAGACTGCCGACCTGTTCTACGTTCGCAACGACGTGAAGAACAACGGCAGCCACGTGTTCGCCAAGACCTACGCGGAACACGAAGAAAATATCAAGAAGTACCAGCGCTAATGAAGAAGTTCAAGGAACTTCTCATCGGCATTGCGGGGGGGACGGGCAGCGGCAAGACGACGGTCGCTCTCAAGATCCAGGAGGCTTTTGGGCCCGGGTCAGTGCTGGTGATGTCGCAGGACGCCTATTACAAGGACCAGTCGCACATGTCCCCGGAGGACAGGCGACGGGTCAACTACGATCACCCGGAGGCGTTCGACTTTCCTCTCCTCATCGAGCACCTGCGGGCCCTCATGGCCGGGCACGCCATCCATCAGCCGGTGTACGATTACGCCAACCACACCCGGTCGGGCGAGACGCTCCGCCTCGAGCCGCACGAGGTGATCATCGTCGAGGGCATTCTGATGCTCAGCGAACGGAGCGTGCGAGAGCTGCTCGACATTCGCATCTACGTGGAGACCGACGCGGATGAGCGTTTCATCCGCCGCCTGCAGCGGGACATTGTGGAGAGAGGGCGCTCGGTGGAGAGCGTCATCGCCCAGTACCAGGACGTCGTCCGACCGATGCACCTGCAGTTCGTGGAACCCAGCAAGCGATGGGCGGATTTGATCATCCCGTTCGAGACGGAGAACCGGGTGGCCATCGACCTGGTGTGTGCCAAAATTCGAGGCACCCTGGGGGCTTGAAAACCGAGGCGCCCGTCGTTACACTGTCATGAGAACCAAACGAGAGAATCGAGGCTGCCCGTCGAACTCATGAAGCCGAACTTGGAGATGCTCTGTCCGCAGCTCTTTCTGCCCCGCATCGAAGATATCCGACTCGACGAGCTCAAGAGCCGGGGCTACCGAGCCCTCATCGTCGACCTCGACAACACGCTGGTAAGCTGGAAGTCGTGGCGGGTCCAGCCCGCGGTGCGAGCCTGGCTCGAGCAGGCCAAGGCCCTGGGGTTCCAGATCTGCATCGTGTCCAACGGCCTGATCAAGCGCCGCATCGAGATGTTCAGCCGCGACCTGGGTATTCCGGCCATTCCCAAGGCCCTCAAGCCCAAGCCCAACGGGTTTCTCGAAGCGCTGGAGCGCATGGGCAGCTCGGTTCGAGACACGGTGGTGGTGGGTGACCAGCTTTTCACCGACGTCCTGGGCGGCAACCTCCTCGGGCTCCTGACCATCCTCGTGCTGCCGGTCGATACCAACGAGCTCTTTGCCACCATCATCACCCGTACCCAGGAGAAGCTGGCGCTGCTGCGTCTGCGCCGCGCCGGTCGCCTGACCCGCCACCTGGCCTGGCCGGAGGAGTTTCCCCTGCCGTCGTGGTCCGCCAACGTCGCCATCGGGTAGGGCACGCCCTGATCGCCTACAACCCAAGAGGGATAACTGACGACTGACGGCTCCAGCCGCAGGAAGCCTCGAATGGTCGAGCGAATTTTTCGGGGTTACCAGGTGAGAACGGCCCTCGAATTTTTCGAGGTCTGACGGGGTGAAATCAGCATGTCCTTCACACGATCCGGGCGTAGAGAGCTGGCCGAACTGCTTGTTGCCGAAGGGTTGATCACCGAACGGCAATTTGTCAAGGCGCAGGAGCAGTCCAATAAGACGGGCGATTCGGTCCAGAGGATTCTGGTGTCGATGGGCCTCGTCTCCGATAACGACATCACGGAAATGATCGGGAAACAGATGGGGGTTGCCTTCGTCGATCTCGACAACTTCCAGTGGGACCCGGAACTTGCCCGGGCCATTCCCGAACACCTGGCCCAGCGCTACAAGGTCATCCCCGTAGCCCAGCACGAGAACCGCCTCACCCTGGCCATGGTCGATCCGCAAGACGTCCTGGCCATTGACGACATCCGCCTCATCACCGGATTCGATATCGACCCGGTGATTTCGACAGAAGACAAGATTCTCAAAGCCATCCAGCGCCAGTTCGGGTCCCATGACATGGCCGTGGTGGAAGACGAGTTCAAATCGCTGACCACCTCCGACATCGGCGGCTCCATGGAAATGGAGTCGGAAGTCGACGAGGAAATCGCCCTCGACAAGCTCAAGGAGTTGGTCGACGAGGCGCCCATCGTGCGGGTGGTGAACCTCATCATCTCGCAGGCCATCAACGACAAGGCATCCGACATCCATATCGAACCTGAATCCAAGTCGGTCCGAGTGAGGTACCGCATCGACGGCGTGCTGCACGACGTCATGTCCCCGCCCAAGCACATCCAGGCCCCCATGGTGTCTCGTATCAAGATCATGGCCAACATGGACATCGCCGAACGCCGGGTGCCGCAAGACGGCAAGATCCACCTGCGCCACGACAACCGTGAGTTCGACCTTCGCGTCTCGACCATTCCGACCATCCACGGCGAGAAGACGGTCATGCGAATCCTGGACAAAGGCTCGGTCATGTTGGGTCTGTCGAAGCTCGGCTTCTACCCCGACATCCAGGCATCACTGGAGGGGGTCGTCGAGAAGCCTTACGGCATGGTGCTGGTCACCGGCCCGACCGGGTCAGGCAAGTCGACGACCCTGTATTCTTGCCTGAACAAGCTCAACACCGGCATGACGAACATCACCACCATCGAAGATCCTTGCGAGTACACGGTGTCGGGCGTCAACCAGGTGCAGGTGAACATGAAGGCAGGGCTGACCTTCTCAAGCGCCCTGCGATCCTTCTTGCGACAAGATCCGGACATCATCATGGTGGGCGAAATTCGAGACCAGGAGACCGCCCTCATCGCCATCGAGTCGGCCCTGACAGGCCACATGGTGTTGAGCACCCTGCACACCAACGACGCGCCCGGTGCCATCAACCGACTCATCGAAATGGGTATTGAACCGTTCCTGGTGGCGTCTGCCGTCATCGGCATCCTGGCCCAGCGGCTGGCCCGTATGATCTGCCCCAACTGCAAGGAGGCCTACGTGCCGCCGCCGGAAGCCGTCAAGAAGTTCGGTCTGGCGGCCTATACCGATCGAGAAATCACCTTTTACAAAGGCCATGGCTGCGATCACTGCAAGATGACGGGGTACAAGGGCCGAACCGGGATCCACGAGATCCTCATCATATCGGACCGCACCCGAGGCCTCATCCTGCAGCGAGCCTCCACCGCTGAAATCAAGCAGGCCTGTATCGAAGAAGGCATGCGCACCATGCAAGACGACGGCATGCGCAAGGTGCTGGACGGCGTCACCAGTATCGAAGAGTGCCTGCGCGTGGTGTACGTCGAAGGCCAGGACTTCTAAGGAACCCTACGGGTTCCAGGGGACAGGGGTCAGGGCTCGGGGGTCAGGTATCCTCCTGATCCCCGGACCCCTGATCCGCGATCCCTTCAGGAGAAACCGATGGCACTCACCGAACCGTTGAGGTACACCATGGACGAGCTGCTACGGCTGACCGTGGAACGAGGGGCTTCCGACCTGCACATGGCGGTCGGCCTGCCCCCCATGTTGCGGCTCAGCGGCAAGCTGAGGCCCACCGAATTTCCCCGTCTGACGCCGGACGACACCAAGCGCCTGATCTATAGCATTCTCAACGACAAGCAAAAAGGCAAGTTCGAAAAAACGTGGGAGCTGGACTGCTCTCACGGGGTGCGCGGCTTCGGCCGTTTCCGGGTCAACGTGTTCCGCCAGCGGGGGGTGGTGGGAGCAGCCCTGCGAGCCATTCCCAGCGCCATTCCCACCCGCACCGAGCTGAACCTGCCGCCCATCGTGCTCGACATCGTGCGGCGCCCGCACGGCCTGATCCTGGTCACCGGCGCCACCGGCATGGGCAAGTCGACGACGCTGGCCTGCATGCTCGACGCCATCAACACTGAGCGGTCGAGTCACATCATCACCATTGAAGATCCCATCGAGTACATCCACCCGCACAAAAGCTCCATGGTCAACCAGCGAGAGGTGGGGCAGGATACCCAGAGCTGGTCCAACGCCTTGCGCGGCGTGCTGCGGGAAGATCCCGACGTCATCCTGGTCGGTGAGATGCGAGACCTGGAAACCATCTCTGGGACCCTGACCGCGGCCGAGACCGGCCACCTGGTGTTCTCTACCCTGCACACGTCCGACGCCGCCCAGACGGTAGACCGTATCGTCGACGTCTTTCCCCCCCATCAGCAGCAGCAGACCCGCATCCAACTGGCGGCGACGCTGGATGCGGTGCTTTCTCAGCAACTCATTCCCCACTCCAGCGGGGTGGGGCGGGTGCCCGCCCTGGAGGTCATGATCTGCACCTCGGCGGTGCGCAACCTCATTCGCGAGGGCAAGACCCACCAGCTTTACACTTCGCTCCAGACGGGGGCCAAGCATGGCATGCAGACCATGGAGCAGTCGCTCCTCGAGCTCTACATCCGCCAGCAGATCACCTTCGAAGATGCGCTCAACCACACCATGCATCCTGACGAGTTGCGTCGCACGCTCGAGGGCGCCGGATCCAAGAAACTTTGAAAGAAGTGAGTAGGGGCCCTCGAAGTGGCGCCAGAGTAGGGGGCCCCAGCGAAGCGAGGGGAGGCAGAGCCCTCGGAAGTGGCGCCGGCTACTAGGGGGCCCCAGCGAAGCGAGGGGGGTCGAAGCCCTCGAGGTGACCGCTGGCTAGTGGTGGGCGAAGCCCGATGCCGCAGAGCTTCCCAAAGCACGAGCCGGGGGGGCCCCAGCGAAGCGTCTGGGGGGCGGAGCCCAACAAGGCTGGGGGGCAGAGCCCGAGAGGGCAGGGAAAGGCCCAGGACTGGCCGAAAGCTGTGCGATACGCCGGAGTCTACGTTTCAGGATGAAAGGAGGTGACAGAGAGATGGTATTACTCCAAGCCAGTGCGCTGTGGTGGCTGCTGCCGCTGACGTGCATTATCGTAGGACAGTTGAGCAAGTACTGATCCCATGCAAGCCCGGGCAAGAGGCGGCCTGGGTTCGGTCCGGGATTTATTAAGGAGGTCACCGTCGGATGCCGGTTTTTGTCTATGAGGCCCGGGACGCCACCGGGCAACTCAAGCGAGACACCATCGAAGCACAGAACCTGCGAGTCGCCACTCAACGGCTGCAGGAGCAGAAATTCACCGTCATCAACATCCGTGAGCGCACCACTGCGGTGGCGTCTACAGATGTCATGGCGTGGTACCAGAAACTCAAGAAGGTCAACGAGCAGGCCCTGACCGTCTTCTCCCGTCAGTTCGCCACCATGATCAACGCAGGTCTGGCCATGGTCCGCTGTCTGGACATCTTGTCCGAGCAGACGGAAGACAAGAAGCTCCAGACCACCCTGATCCAGGTGCGGCGAGACGTGGAAGGCGGTGCCACGTTGTCGAACGCCCTCGGCAAACATCCCAGCGTGTTCAGCACCCTGTACGTCAGCATGGTGAAAGCCGGCGAGATGGGCGGTGTGCTCGACGAGGTGCTCGAGCGACTCGCCAGCTTCATGGAGAAGGACTTCTCCTTGAAGAAGAAGGTCAAGTCGGCCTTGACCTACCCGGTCGTCATCCTGGTGATGGCCATCCTCATCGTGATCTTCCTGGTGTTGTACATCCTGCCGACGTTCGTGTCCCTCTTCGAGAACATGAACATCCCACTGCCGTTGCCCACCAAGATCCTCATCTTCGTGACCAAGGCCGCCACCAACCCGGTCGTGATGATCCCGACGGTCATCGTGCTGGCGGGCGCGGTCTTCGGCATCAATCGCTTCATCGCCACGCCGTTCGGCAAGAAGCAGTTCGACCTTCTCAAACTGAACGTCCCGGTGTTCGGTCTGCTCAACAAGAAGGTCGCCATCTCCCGCTTCTGTCGCACGCTGGGCACCCTGCTCAGCTCAGGCGTCCCGATCATGCAGGCCCTCGAAATCGTGGGTAAGGCGTCGGGCAATGAAATCATTGCCATGACGGTCACCAAGATTCGTGAGTCCATCCGAGAAGGTGAAAGCATTGCGTCGCCGCTGGGCTCCAGCGGTATGTTCCCCCCCATGGTCACCCAGATGGTGGCAGTCGGTGAAGAAACAGGTAACCTGGACGCCATGTTGTCCAAGATCTCCGACTTCTATGACACCGAGGTGGAGTATCTGCTCTCCTCGCTGACCGCCATGTTGGAGCCCATCATGATCGTCGGGATGGGCGGCGTCGTGGGCTTCATCGTCATCGCCGTGTTCTTGCCCCTGTACAACCTCATCGGGCAACTCCACTAACTCGCGGAGGGGCTTCGCAAGACTCAAAGAACGTCAACCCGGCGCTTTGAACAGACAAACCCCCGCATCCGACCCTGACCTTCCTGGACAGGAGACCGCCTCGTCTCCTGTCCTTTCGTTTTATATCGCCCTGGTGGCCGCCGCGGCCGTGCTGCCTTTGACCATCCAGAACCTGCCCTCGGCCGACCTGTGGTGGCACCTCGCGGATGGCCGGCGCATCCTGGCCGAGCACGCCATCCCGGCCGTCAACACCTGGTCGTTTACCTCCCCTGGGCACCCCTGGCAGAACGACGAGTGGCTGTTTTCCGTGCTGGCCTATAGCCTGTACCTGTGCGGCGGCATGGCCCTGTTGCAAGTGGCGAAGTCTCTTCTGCTCTGCCTCACCGTCGGCATCGCCGCGACGGCCGCCTTGTATCGGGGGGGGCGACCGCTGGCGGTCGTCGTCGCGACGGTGATCGCCGTCACCTGGGCCGAGCCGAACGCTTTTTTCGACGTTCGTCCGCAGCTTTTCACCTATTTCTTTCTGACCCTCTTCTGGTTCGGGGCCCGCCACTGGTTGGCGACCCGGCGCTCCGGGTGGCTGGTGGCGTTTCCTCTCCTCACGGTGCTGTGGTCGAACCTCCACCCCGGCGTGCTGGCCGGAACCGTGCTGTTGGGTCTCTTCTCGGTTGGCCTGGCGCTGGACCCGGCGCGGCGGGAGCGGGCCCGGCCCCTGGCGCTGAGCGCCCTGGCGTGTATACCCGCAGCCTGCCTCAACGTGGTCGGCCCCCGCTTCCTGCTCTTCCCGTTCCACCTGTGGCACTCCATCTGGAGCCAGCACCTCAACGAATGGCAGCCGACCTTGGCAGAGCCGCACCAACACGCCGGCTTCCTGCTCGAGTCCGGCCTGACCCTATTGGTCATGGCGCTGTCGTGGCGCCGCTTCGAACGCTGCGAGCTGCTCGTCTGGACGGCGTTCGGCGTCCTGTCGTGGAGCGGGTGGCGGCACATCCCGCTCTTCGCCCTGCTCAGCATTCCGATGTGGGCGACCGTGCTGTCGTCGGTGCTCCCCCGGCTGCCCGGGCGTCTGTGGCCCGTCCTGGCGGTGCTCGGCGTGGCGATCGGGGGTTGGCGGTTGTCCCGCGCCGACGTGCCTCGCCAGAGCATGGAGACGACGCTCTTTCCCCGCTGGGCGTGCGACTTTCTGGTGGCCAACCCGCGGGCGGCCCGCCTCTACCACCCCTATGGCTGGGGCGGCTACCTGCTGTGGCGCTTGCCGGCCGAGGATCAGGTCTTCATCGACGGCCGGGCCATCCAGGCCTACCCCGACCAGGTCTACCTCGACTACCTCAAAGCCGCCTTCGATCTGCCCTCCGCCCAAGGCATCTGGGACCATTACGGCGTCGACACCATCGTCTGTTTCCGCGTGCCGGAAGGCGAGGTCTCGTCTCGCTTGATGGCGGGTCGGGCGGGCTGGACCAAGGTGTGGGAGGACGACCTGGCCCAGGTCTGGCTGCGGGGCTCGGTCGACACCCACTCGCTGGTGTATCCCCCTTCGCCCTACCGCTGGCGGGTCGAGGCAGACAGCGCCCTGCGGAGCGGCCACGCGGCGCAGGCCGGGGACGACTATCGTCAGGCCCTCGCCCTCGACCCGAACGATGCCCGGGCGGCTCTCGGACTGGGGGGCATCGCCTTCCAGACGGGCGACCCCGCGACCGGAGAGCGATGGACCCGAGAGGCGCTGCGCCTGGATCCGAGCCTGGTGGAGGGGTGGTTGAACCTGGCCCTGGCCGCTCGCATGCGGCATGACGTCGATGCCGAGAGGAAAGCACTGGATGAGGCTGTGCGCATCGACCCGGGCAACGAGACCGCGCGGCACCTGCGAGAAGGCCCGTGAAACGGTTCGGTCTCGCGTGCTGGTGGGCGGGAACGGTCCTCGCGCTGGCCGGCGTGCCCCTGGCGGTCCTGCCCGGGCTCAATGTCGTGCCGGGTCAGGGTCTAGCAGCCTGGTTGCCCACCTGGTTGGTGCTGGGCGCCGACGAGCCGGTCGCGGTGCCGAAGATGGTCATGTTGGTGTGGGCCGCCGCCCTGCTGCTGGTGGGCTTTTTTCTGCGGGAACGGCGTCAGGCCAGCCCTCGGGGGCGTCTGGCCCTGGGGCTGGCCCTGGCGCTGCTGGGCTGGCTGGGGCTCTCGGCGATCGTCTCCCCGCTACCGGACTGGGGGATCACGCCGTGGCTGGAGGGGTGCGGGGCGCTCGTGTTGGCCGTGACCTGGGCGCTGACCGCCACGGCCGCCGACCGCGACGTCATGAAACAGGTGCTGACGGCCACCGCTGGCCTCGTGGCCGGCTACGGCATCGCGCAGCGGTTGGGGTGGGATCCCTTGTCCTGGTACCACCCCCCATGGTTCGATCGAACGCCCAGCACCATGGGCAATCCGGACTTCACGGCGCACTTCGACGTGGTGGCGTTGCCGCTGGTGTGGCAAAGGGCCATGTCGAGCCGACGCTCCCTGTCCCTCAGCGTGGTGGTGCTCCTGGCCGTCGACCTGTGCATCTGTGAGGCTCGCGGCAGCGTGCTGGCGCTGGTGGTGGCCCTGGTCTACTGGTTCCTGCGCTCGCGAGCGAGGCAAGCGCCGCCCCGGTGGCTGGTGGCGGTCTTGGCGGTGATCGTGGCCGGCACTGCCATGAACGTGCTGGTGCGGCGAGTCGTCAACCCGGGCGAGAATTCTGGACACGCCCGGTATTATCTGTGGCGGGTCTCGGAGAGGCTCATCGAAGAGCGTCCGGGGCTCGGTTGGGGCCTGGGCACCTTTCCCTACGTCATGCTGCCGCACCGGGATCTTGAGCCCGTGGAGCTGCGCCATCGCGCGGCGCTGGCCGAGGATCCGCACGACATCTTGTTTTCGGTGGGCGTCAGCGGGGGACTTCCGGCGTTGGCCCTGTTGCTGGCTCTGATGCTGGTCGGCGTCCGCCAGGCCTGGAAGGAACCTGTGGATACGGGAGCCGAGGCGTCACTGGTGGCCTACGGGTTCAACCTGCTGTTCTTATTTCCCATGCCCGGTACCACCGTGGTGGCGGCTTTTGCCATCGCTTGTCTGTGGCCCGAGGCCAAGGGGGAGGTGTCGCCCCGGGCCTGGCCTCTAGCCTTGACCGTCCCAGTACTGGGGCTCTCGCTGATCGCTGGAGGAGGCCTGTTGCGGGCCGAGTGCCTGGGCAAGCAGGCCTGGGAGTGGGCCGAGAACCACCAGGTCGAGCGGGGCGAAGCGTCGTTCCGGGCCGCTCTCTCCACGCCGTCGGTGCCGTTGCCATGGCGGGCAGGGCTGGTGGACCAGCGGGCCCGGGCCGTGGCCGGGGCGTTTGCCGAGAGCCGCCTGACCGCGCAGGCGCTGCAGGCGTTTGAGCTGTTCCAGGTCGAGATGCACATGAATCCGCTGGATCCGTACTCGGCCAATCAGGCAGGGGGTCTCGCCGCCGAGCTAGGCCGGGTGGATGCGGCCTGGTGGGACAAGGCGGTGGCCCTGGACACCCGGGCGGTCACCCTCGATCCGTTCAACCCCAACTTTCTGGCCGCCCGGGGGGGGCTGTATCTGCGGCTGAAGCGGTACCAGGAGGCCGCCGACGACTTGCAGCGGAGCGTCGATCTGTACCCCCACGACGCGGGCAACTGGACCGCCCTTTCGATCGCCCGCGAGAAGCTTGGAGATACGGCCGGAGCGTTACAGGACGTGCGCCGGGCGCTGGATGAGGACAGGAACTACGGGCCGGCCATCGAACAATTGCATCATCTTGAGGCCAGACCCTGACGCCGTCGATTTCTTGACCATCATGTCGACCGTCAACGTCGCCTCGACGGTCATCGTCTTCATATTTGGCACCCTCATCGGCAGTTTTCTCAACGTGTGCATCTATCGGATGCCGGTGGGGCGGTCCGTCGTGTTTCCCCCTTCCGCCTGCGGCAGTTGCGGCAAACAGCTCAAGTGGTGGCAGAATCTGCCTATCGTCAGCTATCTGGCGCTGCAGGGCGCCTGCGGCAACTGCTATACGCCGTTCTCGCCCCGTTACGCCGTGGTGGAGACCATCGTGGGCTGCCTGGCCGCGCTCTTGTGGCGGCACTGCGGCGGCCCGACGTACCTGTTCTTCTACGACTTCGTGCTGTTCGGTCTCGTCACGGTGGTCTTTTTTGTCGATCTCGACTATTGGATCATCCTGGACTCGACCAGCCTGGGGGGCATGGTGGCGGGCCTGGTGGGGAGCATGTTCCTGCCTGGGCGTGCCGTCATCGAACTGGGCTGGCTCGAGCCCATCAGGCTGGGCATGGTGCCTCGGCCGGTCGGGCATCTCCTGGCGGCAGCCTTGGGGGCGTTGGTGGGCTACTTGTTCTTCCTGGCCATCGCCAGCATCGGAGCCTGGCTGGCCCGGCAGGAGGCCATGGGCGGGGGCGACGTCAAGTTTGCGGCGCTCATCGGGGCCTTCCTGGGCTGGGAGCAGGCCATGCTGAGCTTCATCCTGGCCTTCTGGATCGGCGGCATGGTGGCCTTGCCGCTCTTTCTGTGGCGCGGGGGCCGCAAGCGCGACCCCATTCCGTTTGGCACTTTCATGGCCGTGGGCGTGGTGCTGGTCGTGCTGTACGGCACGGCCATCACGCACGCGGCCTGGCGTTTCGGGCCTTATGACTAGGCGCGAGAGACCGAAATTGAAGAAAAGGCAAGGTATTTCCATTATCTTTAGCGAAGAAAATCCCATGACGCGAACCTTTGAGGGTCCCGGTGCATCTCTCTGGCGAGGTGCAGCGTCTTCATCGGCCGAGGACAAATCGGCACTATTGAACAGATTACCAGCAGCCGGAGGCCGATCCTCGGCCTGTCGTGCCAGTCGAGCAGGGCCTGGCCGAGGAGAAGGAATTTCACGGTGGCTACCGAAACACCACGTTCAATATCCGGTCATGGCTGGTCGGAATTCAAGAACATTCAACTTTTTACACCAACGAGTAACGCAAAAATTGAATACTTTCAAATCTGGCATATTGAAGATAACCCGCGGCGAAACGCTTTGCCGCGCTTGGCTGGACGGGAGAGCATAGATGGCTCTGCTGGCCGGATTCTTCAAGAAAGACATCGTGGGGGGGTTGGACATTGGCACCAGCTCCATCAAGATCGCGCAGGTCAACAAGGAAAAGAATACCCTGCAGCTTCACCGGGTGAACATGGGGCCGTCGCCGGCCATGGCCATCAAGGACGGCCAGATCGTCGACGCCCGCGTGCTGGGCGATGCCATCAAGCAACTGGTGTCGCAGAGCAAGCTGAACCTGCAGCGGGTCGTCGGCACCGTGTCGGGGCAGTCGGTCGTGATCCGACCCATCAACATGACCGCCATGACCGACAAGGAGCTGCAGAACGCCATCAAGTTCGAGGCCGAGCGGTACCTGCCGTACTCGGTCGCCGACGCCCAGATCAAGGGCATGATTCTACAGAAGGCCCTCAAGGAAGACGAAAAGACCATGGAAGTGCTGCTGGTCGCAGCGCCCAACGACATGGTCCGCAACATGCAGGAGGTCATCAAGCTGGCCCAGATCCAGCCGGTGGCCATCGACCTGGAGCCGTTCGCCCTGCTGCGAGCCCTGGCGAAAAACCTGGACCCGGGCACTTTTCAACAGACCATCGCCCTCATCAACCTGGGCGCCAACTCGTCGTCGATCAATATCTTCAAGGGGGGGGTGCTGCGGCACAACCGCACCATCAACGTGGCGGGCAACAGCTTTACCAAGGCCATCGGTCAATCGCTCAACCTGAGCTTCGAAGAAGCCGAGAAGATCAAGAAGGAGAAGGGTGTCATCCGGGTCGAGAAAGACACGGCTCCGGTCGCACCCACCACCATGCGGATCTTCAACGTCATCAATCCGGTGTTGGGCGAACTGGTGACCGAAATTCAGCGATCCTTCGACTACTACCGGTCCCGGTATCGGGGCGAGTCGGTCGACCTGGTGATTCTGTCAGGCG